>JAYTJO010000386.1:0-2454 GCA_043730975.1 Thermoleophilia bacterium
GGCCTTCGCCAAGGGAGTGGGGTCTGGCGCTGCCCGAGGCGGCGATCAGCTACGACCGCTTCCACGTGGTGGCGATGGCCATCGATGCGATGGTCACCGGTGCGACACGCTCGGATGGCCGCGTTACTTCGGGCGGACGGCGAACCACCCGTCGACGTTGTCACAGAGGACGACACCCTTGGGATCGGTGTGATACGTGTAGGCGGGCAACCCGTTGACGGTGAGCTGCCTCTTCGAACCGCGCTTGATCGTCCCGAAGGTCGCCCTCACGCCCTTGATGTGCTTCTGTACCGTTCCCGTCACGTAGACTGGGGGCCACACGACGGCGCACTGGCCGGTGCACCTGATCTTGCCGCCCGCTTTCTTCTCGACGTTCCAGTAGTAGAGGCCATACCTCCCTGGTGTCGCGATGACTCTGCCGAGGTTGCTGGTTTTCATCTCGATCGCGGGCTTCGCGCCCGTCACGGTCTGCGGTCCTGTGAGAGACTGGGCGGCCGCGATTGTCGGTACCAGTGCGGCGGCTGCGAGCGCAACGAGGAATGCAGCAGTTTTCATGACATGGTTCTCCTTCTCGGGGGCAGCGACTCGGCGCAGAATGGCTGGCCCAGCAGCGGTGCCGCATGATTCCGCCCGGGGTTTAAGAGACTCTTCATGAACTCGGACTCGTACCGTGCGTCGGAGTCGAAGAGCTCGGCTCTGCATCCCGCGCAGACGTACGTTCCCGTCTGCTCGGCGTCGTCCAGATCTGTCGAGAACGGTGTCTCAGTCACGCCGTCGCGAAGGACTCCGTACTGCTCGGGCGTGAGCACCATGCGCCACTCCGAGTCGCTCCTTTCGATCCTCTCCACCGGCTCACAGTCCTCGGCAGCACCGGGAACGTTACCGATCCGTCCGCGCGACACGGAAATCCCGGGCGACCGCGTAACGGATTCGGTCGACTCGCCACTGAAGCGCTGTCAACGAAAACGAGAATCGGAGGAACGACGTGTCGAGCAACATGATGGAGAAGACAGTGGGCGTCGCTGCCGTGTTCGTGCAGACCAACGAGCCCGAGAACAAGGTGATCACGTTCAGGCGCAGCGCCGACGGGTCATTGGAGGACATCGGCGGAACGGAGACCGGTGGAGCCGGCAGCGCGACGCCGCACCTGCCTTCGCAGGGCTCGGTTGTCCTGACGGGCGATGGGCGCACCTGCTCGTTACGCCTTCACCACCAACTTCGCCGACGGTGCGGTCTCGCGCTATGCAATCGGCAGCGACGGCGAGCTCTCGCTCGAGGACGCCACGGCCGGGATCGCGATCGACGGCGAGACAGGTCTCCGTGACGAGGGCATCAGCGGCGATGGCATGTTCCTTTACGCAATCGATGCCGACTCGAGGAGCATCTTCGGTTGGGAGGTAGGCGCCAGTGGTGCGCTCACGTCTATCGGATCGTGGAACGGGCTCCCTGCGACGGTCGCCGGCCTCGCCGCAAGCTGAGGATCGGGGCGATGCGACTCGAGCCGCTCTACTCCTGGCTCAACAACGCCTACTGCGCGCTCGTCGGCGAGGTGCGACCTCGCTCGAACGGCGGTGGCTTCGATGTCGTCCTCGAGGTGTCGGAGGTCGTCTGGAAACCGACCCCGTAGCGCTCCGACCCCGTAGCGCTACCCGCTGGACGGCGAGGCCACGGAGACGTACCGTCTGGCTCGATGGACACGGTAGATTCGAGTTACGTCCCACCTCCCGGGCAGGCCGCTATCGTCGACGCGCTCAAGCGCGGCGACGAGCACACCTTCTCGGATCTCGTCACGAAGTACAGCCCGTCCATGCTCCGCGTCGCCCGGACGTACGTATCATCGCGTGCCGTCGCCGAAGAGGTGGTTCAGGAAGCATGGCTCGGCGTCATCTCCGGGATCGGCCGCTTCGAGGGGCGAGCATCCCTCAAGACCTGGATCTTCCGGATCGTCACGAACATCGCGAAGACACGCGGGGAGAGGGAGGGACGCAGCGTCCCGTTCTCCTCCGTCGGAGGCCGGGAAGGCGAGGGCGAGGCCGCTGTCGATCCCGATCGCTTCCTCGACGCCGACGCTGGGCCGGCCACTGGACGTCGGCGCCGAGCCGCTGGTCAGAGCTACCCGAAGAGCAGCTCGTGGGAGGCGAGACAGCGGGCATCGTCAAGGCAGCAATCGCCGCTCTTCCTGAAGTGCAGCGAACGGTGATCACGCTCCGCGACGTCGAGGGCTGGAGCTCCGAAGAGGTTCGTAACGCGCTCGACCTCAGCGAGACCAATCAGAGAGTCATTCTGCACCGGGCGCGGTCGAAGGTGCGAAATGCCCTCGAGGAATACCTGGACGGAGAGCAGACGTGAGCGACCAACAACTGACCTGTGAAGAGCTCGTCGAGATCGTGACCGAGTATCTCGACGGAGGACTATCCGACGCCGAGCGTGAGCGCTTCGAGGAGCACGTCGTCG
>JAYTJO010000387.1:0-10363 GCA_043730975.1 Thermoleophilia bacterium
ATCTCGACGAGTGGCGCCTCACCCATCCGCGCCTCGACGGCGGCGGCTGCGGCCACGATCGCGCGTACCTGCATCTCGTAGATCTCCGGGAACTGGAGCCCGAGCCGACAGCCCCGGGTCCCGAGCATCGGGTTCGCCTCGTGCAGGTCGAAGATCCGCTGGCGCATCGCATCCGTCGTCGCCTCCTCCGGCGACGGGAGGAACTCGTGCAGCGGTGGGTCGAGCAGCCGGATCGTCACCGGGAAACCTGCCATCGCCTCGAAGATCCCCTCGAAGTCCGATTGCTGTACGGGTAGGAGCCGATCGAGCGCGGCGCGGCGCTCCGACTCGGTGGCGGCCATGATCATCTCCTGCACGATCGGCAGCCGGTCGGGCGCCATGAACATGTGCTCGGTGCGACAGAGGCCGATCCCCATCGCCCCGAACTCGCGCGCCTTGGCCGCATCCTCGGGCGTGTCAGCGTTCGCACGAACACGCAGGCGGCTGAACTCGTCCGCCCAATCCAGGATCGTGCCGAAGTTCTCATCGATCGCGGGCGGGACGAGACGGACGGGGCCGATGATCACGTGTCCCGTACTGCCGTCGATCGTGATCACGTCGCCGACGCTGAGCGTGTGCTCGCCGATCGTCACTGTGCCAGCGCGTTCGTCGATGGCAAGGCCCTCGCACGCTGTCACGCAGGGTTTGCCCATTCCCCTCGCTACCACCGCGGCATGCGAGGTGAGGCCGCCATGAGCAGTGAGCACACCGCGCGCCTCGATCAGTCCGTGAATGTCGTCGGGTGACGTCTCCCAGCGCACGAGGATGACGTCGTCGCCTGCCTTGCCGCGCTCCGCGGCGGTATCAGCGTCGAGGACGATCTCGCCGGACGCCGCTCCTGGCGAGGCGTTCAGGCCCTTCGCGGCCACCTCGACCGCGACCGTGGGGTCGAGCATCGGGTGCAGGAGTTGCTCGAGCTGGTTGATATCGGTTCGCGCGACCGCCTCGCCGCGGGAGATCAGATCCTCGTCCGCCATCTCGACGGCGATCCGCAGGGCTGCGGTCGCCGTGCGCTTGCCGGTGCGCGTCTGCAGGAGGTAGAGCTTCCCTTCCTCGACGGTGAACTCGATGTCCTGCATGTCACGGTAGTGCGCCTCGAGGAGCTCGAACGCCGCCGTTAGCTGGACGTACGCCTCGGGCAACCGGTCGCGCATCGCACCAATCGGCTCGGGCGTGCGCGTTCCCGCGACGACATCCTCGCCTTGCGCGTTGACGAGAAACTCGCCGTAGTACGCGGCCTCCCCCGTTGACGGGTTGCGCGTGAAACACACTCCCGTCCCGCAGCTCTCGCCCTTGTTGCCGAACACCATCTGCACCACGTTGACCGCTGTCCCGATGTCGTCCGGAATCCCGTAGAGACCGCGGTACACGTTCGCGCGCGGCGCGTCCCACGAATCGAAGACGGCGCGATAGGCGCGACGCAACTGTTCTCGTGGATCCTGCGGGAAGCCCTGGCCGACCTCCTCCTCGTAGATGCGCTGGAAGGTGTCGATCAGCTCGCGGAGATCGTCGCCATCGAGCTCGAGGTCGCCCGTGACACCGCGCGCCGCCTTGAGGTCGGCGATGGCGCTCTCGAAGCGATGCCCGGAGACGCCGTCGACGACCTCGCCGTACATCTGGATCAACCGGCGATACGAGTCGTACGCGAACCGGGGGTTTCCCGTCGAGAGCGCTTGCCCCTCTACCGCGACGTCGTTCAGCCCGAGGTTGAGGATCGTGTCCATCATCCCCGGCATCGACACCGCAGCACCCGAGCGAACCGAGACGAGGAGTGGATCGGACGGATCGCCGAACCTCTTGCCGGATCGCTGCTCGAGTGCTGCGATATGCTCGCCCACCTCGGCGTCGAGCCCTTCCGGAACGACCTTGTCGCCCGCCATGTAGGCGCGACATGCATCGGTTGTGATCGTGAATCCGGCCGGCACCGGAACCCCGAGCGCCGTCATCTCCGCGAGGCCGACTCCCTTCCCCCCGAGGAGCTCGCGACCACCCGGTGCCTCTTCGGCGTAGTCGTAGACGTAGCGCACGCCGCGATCCTCGCACAAGCAGACCCCTCTGCGAAGGGCCACCCGTCCGTGGCCCCGGAAACCGCTCTCTAGTACCCGATCTGCGACAATGGTCTCCGTGCGAGGACACGTCGTTGCGATGGCCGTGTACAGCGGAACCGAGTTCCTCGAGGTCGTCGCAGACCGCCAGGAGGCACGCGGCTTCACGGTGTCGACCGCTGGACTCGAGCCGATCGGAACCCGCGTCCTCGCGTGAAGAAGGTGTCGGTCATCGCCTCGGCGAGCGGCAGCGGCAAGACGACCCTCGCCCGCGAACTCGCCCGTCACCTCGGGGTGCCGTTCCTCGAGCTCGACGCGCTCGTCCACGGGCCGAACTGGACCGAGACGCCCGACGACGAACTGCGCCGCCTCCTCGAGCCCGTGCTCGCCGGAGATGGCTGGGTCGTCGACGGGGGCTACTTTGGGAAGATCGGCGACCTCGTGCTGGCACGGGCAGACGTCGTCGTCTGGATCGATTTCCCGATTCGCATCTGGTTGCCGCGGCTCGTTCGACGCACCGTGCGGCGTCTGCGGGGCCAGGAGAAGATCTGGAACGGCAATCGCGAGACGGTGCGCGGTGCCGTCTGGGGCCGCGACGCGCTGATCCCGTACGCACTGCGAGCGCACTTCCGCCACCGCCGTGACTACCCGCTCGAGCTAGCGCGTTACCCGGTCGTGCGCCTTCGCTCCCAGCCCGAGATCGACGCGTTCCTCAGCGCCGCCGCGCCCTGAACTCCGCAAGCCAGGCGGCGCCACGGAGGCCGATCCAGACCGGCGTCAGAATCACGTAGAACAGCGCCACGGCAATAGCGAGCCCGAACGTCCAGAGAGCCCAGAAACGAAGGGGAACCCAGCCCTTCTCCTCGATCGAGCGACCCTCGGCGCGCCAGAGGCTGCGATCACTCATGATGGCTTCTCCTTCTGCGCCCGCTTGTGCGCCTGCTTGTACGTGCGCTCACGCTGGCGGTCGGCGACGAGCTTGATCACGCGCATCGCAGTCTCCTCGACGCTGAGATCAGAGACGTCGAGCACGGGGCAGGCGAGTCGCCGATGAATCGCCGTCGCCTCGTCGAGCTCTTCGTAGACGTCGAGGAGACCGGCATAGCGCTTCTTTGGCCCCCCCATCGTCGCGACCCTGTTGGAGCGGATCTCCGACAGGCGCTGGGCCTCGATCGTCAAACCGACGATCTTGGCGGGATCGATCTCGAACAGCTCCGGAGGCGGCTTGATCCCCTTCACGATCGGGACGTTGGCGGCCTTGTGTCCGAGATACCCGAGGTAGATTGAGAGGGGCGTCTTCGACGTCCGGGAGACGCCGACGAGAACCACATCCGCCTCATCCAGGCCGCTCCCCACTCCGTCGTCGTACTTGACAGCGAACTCGATCGCCTCGATCCGCTTGAAGTACGTCTGGTCGAGCGGCGGCCGGGCGCCCGGTGTCATGCGCGCTGCCGCTCCCGAGACACGAGCGATCGAATCGATCGGGTGGCCGAGGAGGTCACAGTAGTGCACACGCGCGCGGCGGCAGAGCTGGCGCATCGCTTCACGCAGCCCGGGCTCGACGAGCGTGTAGACCATCACCGCAGGACGGCCGCGAGCGGTTGCGACCGCAAGCTGCAGGTCATCGACCGACTCGACGCGCGGATGCCGGATCTCCTCGAAGACCTGGTCGGGGAACTGCGCCTCGAGCGCCAGTACGAGCCGTGCCGCGGTCTCGCCCGTCGAGTCCGAGACGATGTGCAGCTCGACCGCGGTCTGTTCTTCCGTCGCCACGCGCCGGAGGGTATCCGGTGTGGCGGGGCGCGGGCTACGATCGCAGAGGTGGCCGACTCGAATCTCCCCGTTTCCCTCGGTGACATCGAGGCGGCAGCACAGCGACTCGACGGGATCGCCGTCCACACGCCGCTTCTGCGCCTGCCACTCGACGGCGATGTCTACATCAAGCCCGAGAACCTTCAGCGGACCGGCTCGTTCAAGTTCCGCGGCGCCTACAACGCGCTCGCGTCTACTCCGTTTAGCTCGATCGAGCGCGGCGTCGTGGCGGACTCGAGCGGCAACCACGCGCAGGGCGTCGCAGCCGCCGCAGCACTCCACGGAGTGCCGGCGACGATCGTGATGCCGGAGAACGCTGCGCCCGTCAAGGTCATGCGAACAGCCGCCTGGGGGGCGGAGATCATCCGCTGCGCCAACTCGACCGACGAACGGCAACGCCTGGCCGCTGAGATCCGGGACACGCGCGCGCTCGAATACATCCCGCCGTTCGACGACGTGCGGATCATCGCCGGGCAGGGGACAGTTGGCCTCGAGATCGCACGGACTCTTCCGGAGGTGACAACCGTCGTCGTCTGCATCGGTGGTGGCGGACTGATCTCGGGGGTCGCAACGGCAGTCAGGACGCTGTGCCGGAACGCGCGAGTGATCGGCGTCGAACCGGAGCTGGCTGCCGACGCACGGGAGTCGCTCCGCGAGGGGCGCATCGTCCGCTGGCCCGCTAGCGACGTGACGCGCACGATCTGCGACGGCGTGCGGACGCAGGAGATCGGGGCGCTGAACTTCGCCACGATCTCTGCCCTCGTCGACGAGATCGTCACCGTGTCGGATGAGGCGGTTGTCGAGGCGATGCGCTGGCTTGCCCTCGAAGCGAAGCTGCTGGTCGAGCCCACGGGGGCGCTGACGCTCGCCGCCCTGCAGTCAGGCGCGGTAACGGTCGACGGGGCAACCGTTCTCGTCATCTCGGGAGGCAACGTCGATCCGGGGTTTGC
Source organism: Thermoleophilia bacterium (assembly GCA_043730975.1). Taxonomy (GTDB): domain Bacteria; phylum Actinomycetota; class Thermoleophilia; order Gaiellales; family Gaiellaceae; genus Gaiella. The sequence goes on from JAYTJO010000387.1 coordinate 4,847, forward strand.
AGCGACGGTGATCCAGGGGGCAAGCCTCTAGGCGATCGACGTGCCGCCGCGAAGCTCCGGGTGATACCTGATCAGCCGTTCGTCGAGATCATCGAGCTCGCGCGTTCGAATGATCGCGGGCCGCGCGCCAACACGCTCGTAGTGCGCAGCGAGGGCTGCACCGCCGAGGACGTAGTCGTCGCTGTAGTTCTCCCAGCCCTTGAGCATGTAGAGGTAGATGTCCGCGACCGAGAACTTCTCGCCGAGGCACCACGTGCGCCCGGCGAGCCCTGCCTCGAGGTAGCGACCGTGCGCGTCGAGCTTCTGCCGACCCCTACGACCGATTCCCCCGTGACCCTCCGGATCGTCGGTGAGGAACTGGGGGGTCGTGAGAGGTTGAAACGCACCGTGCAGCGTGTTCGAGAGCCACGTCACCCAGCGCAGCAGGTCACTGCGGCCGGGCTCGCCGGGCGCCGGGCCGAGCCCTCGTTCCGGCAGGCGCTCGACGAGGTAGAGAAGAACGGCTCCGGTCTCGTAGACAGCCGAGTCGCCGTCTCGGAGAGCAGGGACACGTTGCAGTGGGTTCGCCGCGGAGAATCCCGCCGCGTCGTCGCGACTCCGGGGATGGACGTCGACGGTTGTGTACTCGGTCCCCGCCTCCTCGAGCGCAGCGCGGGCCGCGAAGCTGCATGATCCGGTGATCTGAAAGAGCTCGAACACGCTCCGACGCTACCGAGAAAGTACGAGCCCGCGCTCCCATTGCGGAGTTCAACACACGATCGTCAACGGCGCGCAGCGATCGACAGCGCGCGACCGCCGGTGAGTGCCAGGAGATCCGCTGGCGCCAGCTCGATCTCGAGCCCTCTGCGGCCGGCACTGAGATAGATCGTCTCGAACGCGAGCGCCGATTCGTCGAGCACCGTCGGGAGTTGCTTCCGCTGACCGAGCGGGCTGATACCCCCGGTGACGTACCCCGTCGTTCGTTCGGCGAGCCTCGGGTCGGCCATCGAGACTCGCTTGCCGAGCGCCCTCAGATCCAGCTGCGCCTCGACCGGCACGATCGCCACGGTGAGCGTGCCGTCGACATCCGCGACGAGCGTCTTGAACACGCGCTCCGCGTCGATGCCGAGCTTCTCAGCCGCCTCGAGGCCGTAGGACGGAGCCTTCGGGTCGTGCACGTATTCGTGCACCGCAAACGAGATCCCGGCTCGCTCGGCCGCCACGATGGCGGGCGTGCCCTTGCCCGCCATGGCGCCTACCGAAGGGCGTCGAGCGCCGTGCGGGCGAACACGGCGATGCCGTCGCGCAGGGCGGCCTCGTCGATGTCGAATCGGGGATGGTGGTGAGGGAACATCGTCCCGAGCTCCTCGTTGCCCGTTCCCACCCAGAAGAAGACCGCAGGCGCCACCGCGCCGTAGGCCGAGAAGTCCTCACCGCCCATCACGGGGGGCACCTCGACGAGGGCCTCCTCACCCAACTCCGAGACGATCGCCCGCTGCACCGCGGCAGACGCCTCGCGGTCGTTGACGACGGGGTCGTACCCGATCTCGTAGTCGAACCGGTATCCGGCGCGATGGGCCGAAGCGACTCCTGCGATCACGCGCTCGATGGCGTCGCGCACGTCGGCCCGCCGCGCGACCGACAACGTTCGCACGGTTCCACCGATACGCGCGGAGCCGGGAATGACGTTTCGAGCCGTTCCCGCGGCGAGCGTCGTCACCGAAACGACGACCGAGTCGAACGGGTCGGTCTCGCGCGAGACGATCTGCTGCAGGTTGGTGATCACCTGGGCCGCGACGACGACGGGGTCGACCGTCTCGTGCGGATTCGCGCCGTGACCTCCCTGGCCGAGAATCTCGAGCGTGAACAGGTCGGCTGCGGCCATCACCGGGCCGGGCTCCGCCGAGACATGACCTGTGTGAAGCGTGGAGAGCAGATGCACTCCGACCACGAGATCGGCCCCGTCGAGAACCCCTGCCTCGACGATCTCACGAGCGCCGCCCGGCGGCAACTCCTCGGCATGCTGGAAAACGAATCGCACCTCGCCGGAGAGCTCGTGACGGCGCTCGCAGAGGAGCTGCGCGGCGCCGAGGAGCATCGCGGAGTGGCCATCGTGCCCGCAGGCGTGCATGACGCCGGGTCGGGTCGAGACGTACGGAACGTCGTTCTCCTCCTGGATCGGCAGCGCATCCATGTCGGCGCGGAGCACGACGACGTTGCCGGGCCGTGCGCCGTGGAGGCGCGCGACGACCGCGGTTCCTGCCGGACGCTCGATCTCGAGCCCTCCGAACGACCGCAGCGTCTGCTCGACGAATGCCGAGGTCTCGTGCTCCTCGAACGACAGTTCGGGATTGGCGTGAAGGTGCCTCCGCCACGCAATTGCGCGAGCTTCGAGGTCGTCCGAGACGAGGCGTGCGCTCGATGCCGTCGTTGCCATCGGGAGGCAAGCTACCGGGAACATCGGCCGGTGTGCGTGGGTAAGGTCACCGGCATGGCCGACGCAGTCACGATGGACAAGATCGTCTCGCTGTGCAAGCGGCGCGGGTTCGTCTTCCCATCGTCCGAGATCTATGGCGGGCTGGGCTCGGCGTACGACTATGGGCACTACGGCGTGCTGCTGAAGGACAACATCAAACAGCGCTGGATGTCCGCGATGGTGCAAGAACGAGACGACATCGTCGCTCTCGACTCATCGATCATCCTCCATCCCGAGGTGTGGAAGGCCTCAGGCCACGTGGGTGGCTTCTCCGACCCGCTCGTGGACTGCAAGTTTTGCAAGAAGCGCTATCGCGCCGACCATCTGGACGATGCCCAGTGCGGCCAGCGACCGAGCAAGCGGCCTGGTGAGGCCTCCGATTGCGACCTCACGGAGGCGCGCCAGTTCAACCTCATGTTCGAGACACGCGTCGGCGCCATGGAGGAGACCGGCGTTCCGGTCTATCTCCGACCGGAGACCGCCCAGGGCATCTTCATAAACTTCAAGAACGTCGCCGGGATAGCGCGCCGCAAGCCACCGTTCGGCATCGCGCAGGTCGGTAAGTCGTTTCGCAACGAGATCACGCCCGGCAACTTCATCTTTCGCACTCTCGAGTTCGAGCAGATGGAGATGGAGTTCTTCGTTCCTCCGGCCGAGGCGGACGAGTGGTACCGCTACTGGGTCGACGAGCGGTACGCCTGGCACCGCCGCTACGGGATTCGCGAGAGCCATCTGCGGATTCGCCCGCACGACGCTGATGAGCTGTCCCACTACTCGAGCGGAACGAGCGATCTCGAGTATCTCTTCCCGATCGGCTGGTCGGAGCTCGAGGGCATCGCGAACCGCGGCAACTTCGACCTGTCGGCGCACACGGCAGCGTCAGGGACGAAGCTCGAGTGGGTCGAACAGGACGGCAGTCGGTACACCCCGCACGTGATCGAACCAGCTCTCGGCGTCAACCGGTCGATGCTCGCATTCCTCGTCGACGCCTACGACGAGGAGATCATCGCGGAGCGGGAGCGCACGGTCCTTCGCCTCCACCCGCAGCTTGCGCCTGTGAAGGCGGCTGTCCTGCCGCTGATCGGCAAGAGCGAGGACATGTCCGGCCGCGCGCGGAAGCTCTACGAGGAGCTGCGCCAGGTGATCTCGGTCGAGTACGACGATGGGGGTCAGATCGGCCGTCGCTATCGCCGTCACGACGAGATCGGAACGCCCTACGCGCTCACGATCGACGACCAGACGCTCGAGGACGACACGATCACGATCCGCGAGCGGGATTCCCTCGCCCAGGAGCGGATCTCGATCGCGCGAGCTCGGGAGCACGTGCTCGACCGCCTTGTCGAGCCATGGAGCTCACCCAAGGTGGACGCGGCTTAGAAGCCTGCGCTCACGGCTCGGGCCAGCGTTCCATCGCACGTCCATCCGGTGGCGCGAAACCCACCCTGGCGTACAGGCGGTGCATGTCACGCGTGTGGAGCAGCCACTTGGTCCGAGCGAGCGCTCCCGTCTCGACGGTGAATCGAACGAGCTCGACACCGAGCCCGCGGCCACGGAACTCCTCGAGCACATAGACGTCGGCGAGGTACGAGACGGTGTGCCCATCCGAGACGACGCGTGTGAAGCCTGCCTGGCTGCCGTCGGGGGCGTACAGACCGACGACGCGGGCGGCCGTCGCGATGAGCTCGTCGATCAGTTCGCGATCGCGGCCTGCGGCCCAGTACGAGGTGGAGAGGAACGCATGCACGGCCTCACCGTTGATGCGATCACGATCGTCATCGAGAACGAACCCTCCGTCGAGGTGGAGTTTCATGGCACCATCCTGCCCGGCGGCTGCCATCCCTGCTCCGGTACCGTCGAGTGCGTGGGAAGGGTTGGGATCATGCTCTGCGTGGCGCTGCCGCTTGCCGCCGCGGACCTGTTCGTGAAGGCGAGCGTTCCGACTGCGCCCTGGGCCTACCACGAACGCTCGTTGGGATGGCTCGCGCTGTCACTCGGTCTGTTCGCGGGACTGATCGCGGTTTCTCGCATCCCGTCGGCTCTCGTCGCACCGGCTGCGGGCCTTCTCGCCGCTGGACTACTCGGGAACACCTTCTCGGCCGCGTGGAATCGCATGGAGGTTCCGAACCCCCTCATCGTCGGCGGCGATCGGGGCCTGATCGCCTTCAATCTGGCCGATGTCTTCGCGCTCACCGGCATCCTTGCGCTCGTCGTCGTGCTCGGCGTCTGGCTGATCCGCAACCGTGATCTGATCCCTCCTCCGGACGAGGTGCGCGCGCGTCGCGGCCGGGCGTTCCGGCGCCTCTTCGAGCTGGACTAGGAAAGCTGGACACTTTCTCGACATTCCATCCGCCCGATTCTGTACGATGTCTGAGATGACCGTGAGTATCGAGTCGTTGTTCGTCCCCGCTCTCGCCTCGCTCGATGGGCTCGTTCCCCACGAGCGCCTGCTCACGCCGGTGGAGCTCGAGGAGGTTGCTCGTGGTCTCGCTGCCCGGGTCGACCTCTGGGAGCCACTGGTTCACGACGATGCCACGCATCGTCGCTACGAGCTCGTCTACGAGGATGACCGCATGGACGCCTGGATCCTCTCCTGGATGCCCGGTCAGGGAACGGGATTCCACGATCACTACATCTCGGGTGTCGGCCTCTGCGTCGCGCGCGGTTGCGTGCAGGAGGATCTGATGGTGTACGGCGGCGCGCATCAGTCACGGACGCTTCAGGAGGGTGACACGCGGAGAGGTGGGCCCGGGTACATCCACCGCGTCGGCCATGGTGGCGGCCTGCCTGCGGTGACGGTGCACGTCTACTCGCCGCGACTCGACTGGGTCGGTCAGTACCGGCTCGACGAGGACGGCGTCATGCAGCGCGAAGTGCGACCCGGCCGCAACGAGCTCACGGAGCAACTCGTCGCCGACGGCGCGCTCCAGAACGTGCTCGAGCGCTTCTAGCGCCTCTCGCACCCCGCATCAGGCTGAGACGGTCTTGAGACGGAAGCCGCCGTGGTACTCGTACGAGGCTGTTACGACCGCGTGCGCGTCGCGTTGGGCCCGTTCGCCGAGACC
>JAYTJO010000388.1:0-2407 GCA_043730975.1 Thermoleophilia bacterium
CGGTGGCAGACAGCACGGCTGGTCGATGAGGGCCTCCCGTACGTGGAGATCGCCGAGCGCGTTCCGACGTCCACGGCAACCGTGACGCGCGTCGCGCAGTGGGTGCGTCACGGTGCAGGCGGCTACCGTATCGCGCTCGACAGGGTGAAGCGATGAGCGCCTTTACGCGCGCAGGAGAGAACGGGAGGCTGACGCTGGCCGTTCCCGCGAAGGGCCGGATGGCCGAGACGACGCTCCGGCTCTGCGCGGACGCCGGGCTTTCGTTCGAGACGACCGAGCGCTCGCTCGTCGTTCCCTGTGCAAATGCTCCGGTCGACCTGCTCCTCGTCCGCCCGAGCGATATTCCGGAGTACGTCCAGGACGGAGTCGTTCACCTCGGCGTGACCGGCGCGAACCTCGTCGTCGAAGCCGAGGCCGACGTTGTCACCCTGGCCGAGCTTGGATTCGCACGCTGCACCCTCCAGGCAGCCGTCCCGAACGATGCTCCACAGACCGCGATCGAGGATCTCGGAGGCCTCCGGATCGCCACCGCCTACCCCGTCTCGACGCGGATGCTGCTCGGCGAGCGCGGGGTCGAAGCAGAGATCATCACCGTTTCGGGCTCGGTCGAGGCCACCCCCAGGCTTGGTCTTGCAGACGCGATTGTCGACCTCGTCTCGACGGGCTCGACAGCGAACGCGAACGGCCTGCGACTGATCGGGACGCTGCTCTCCTCGGAGGCCGTGCTGATCGGCGGGCGCTCGGCCGTCGACGAGCAGGCCGATCTCGTCGAGCGGCTCGAGCTCATGTTGTCAGGCGTCGTTGCGGCGCGTCGTCGGCGCTACGTCATGATGAATGCGACGAGCGCAACGCTGCCCGCCATTCGCGCCGTGCTCCCGAGCATGGGGGCACCGACGGTGCTCACGCTCGCGAGCGAAGGAGATATCGCGGTGCACGCCGCGGTCGCGGCGGATGATGTCTGGTCGTTGCTGCCGGCACTGCGCGACGCGGGCGCGACCTCGATTCTCGTCCTGCCGATCGAGCGGCTCGTGCCGTGAGAGGGGCGGGGCTCGACGATGCGATCATCGTCGTCTCGCCGATCGTCTCCGACGTTCGGGAGCGTGGAGACGCAGCAGTCCTCGAATGGACCGAACGCTTCGATGGGCCGCGGCCCGACGGGTTCCGGGTCTCCGCTGAGGCGATCGCCGCTGCCGTGGTCGACGACGACGTGCTCGAGGCTCTGCGCGCGATGATCCTCGCAGTCCGGACGTTCAGCGAGGCGCAGCGGCCGCTCGATACGTCCGTCGAGGCTGCGCCCGGGATCGTCTCCGAGCGCCGCTGGCTTCCTCTGGACTCGGTCGGGATCTGCGTTCCGAGCGGGCGGCTCCCGTTGCCGTCGTCGCTCGTGATGGCTGCAGTGCCGGCTCTCGTTGCCGGAGTGCGGCGGATCGCCGTCGTGACGCCCAGTCCGGTCGCTGCCACGCTCGTCGTGGCGCGCGAGCTCGGTCTCGGCGAGGTGTATGCAATCGGTGGCGCCCAGGCGGTCGCCGCGCTCGCGTACGGAACCGCGTCGATCGAACCGGTCGACAAGATCGTCGGGCCGGGCAATGCCTATGTCACCGCCGCGAAGCTTCTCGTCTCGACACGTGTCGGTATCGACCTCCCGGCTGGTCCCAGCGAGGTGATCGTGATCGCTGACGCGTCGGCCGACCCGGAAGCGTGTTCCGCGGATCTTCTTGCCCAGGCCGAGCACGGGAGTGACAGCGAGGCGCTTCTCCTCAGCACCGATGCTGTGCTGTCCGACGCAGTCACTAAGCTTGTTGCTCATTATGACAACGTTACGATTGAAACGGTTGCTTCTCTGGCTGATGCGCTGGCGCGCTCGGAGGCGTTCGCACCCGAGCACCTCGAGCTTCACGTCGCCGACCCCGAGAGGCTTCTCACGGGTGTACGGAATGCCGGCTCGGTCTTCATCGGCGGTTCCGCGGTTGTCGGCGACTACGCCGCAGGGGCCACGCATGTTCTTCCGACGGGCGGTCTCGCGCGCTCCTCCGGCGGGCTCGGCCTCGAAATGTTCATGAAGCCGCTCCAGGTAGTACGAGCGACGGCGGCGGGCGCCGAGGCCGCTGCTCGTGTGGTCGGGCCGATCGCGCGGGCCGAGGGACTGCCGCTGCACGCGGCTGCCGCCGAGCGCGCGCTGGGGCGAGCATGAGCACGAGTCCTGAATCGCCGCGCGGCCCCGACGTGATCCCGCTTTCCGATGCCTTCGCGCCCTACAAGTGGGCTGCCACAGTGGAGGAGGTCGCCGCGCGCCACGGTCTCGCGCCGGCCGAGGTGCTGAAGTTCGACCAGAATACGCCGCCGTTCCCGGGCGTTGCCCAGATCCCGCTCGCCGAGAGCTTCGCGACGCTCGACCAGTACCCGAGCG
>JAYTJO010000389.1:0-4803 GCA_043730975.1 Thermoleophilia bacterium
CCCGTCCGAGATAGACAGCGACGCACGACCGGTTGACCGGGAGATCGCCAGTGCAGGCGGTGTCCGGATGTGAGCGACCGCGGCGATAGCCGCGTGACAACCCCTACCGGGAGCGTCCATGCTCACTGTCGTCGCAGCCGTGATCGGAATAGCAGTCGGTGCAATCGGGCTGTGGGTATGGCTCCGGACGGTGAGCGCGTCGCGGCTTCGACTCGCGGAAGACCAGCGTCGAGCACTGCTTGCAGACGCAGAGCGCGAGGCCGAGACGACGCGGCGTGAGGCCCAGATCGAAGCCCGCGAACACGCCGTCCAGCTAAGGGGTGACCTGGACAGCGAGATCCAGGAATCGCGCGTCCAGATGGCCAAGGCCGAAGCCCGCGTCCAGCAGCAGGAACTCGAGCTCGAGGCGAAGCGCGAGGAGTTCGCCCGGCGCGAGCAAGGCATCGCGGATCGAGAGGGCCATACGAAGCAGCTCCAGGAGCAACTCAAGGTCGGTAGTGACGACATGCTCCGCGAACTCGAGCGTGTTGGCGGACTGACCCTTGGCGAGGCGCGCACACAGCTCCTCGAGCGGTCAGAGGATCTCGTCCGCCACGAGCTTGCCCGAACCGTGAGACAGCTCGAGGAGGAGGCTCGCACCGATGCGAAGCGGAAGGCCCGCGCGCTCGTCGCGGATGCACTCCAGCGGGTTGCCGCGAGCCACACCGCCGAGACCACCGTGAGCGTGGTCGAGCTCGCCTCCGACGATATGAAGGGGCGAATCATCGGCCGGGAGGGACGGAACATTCGCGCCCTCGAGCATCTCACGGGTGTTGATTTCATCATCGACGACACCCCGCACGCCGTCGTCCTCTCGTCATTCGACGGGCTCCGGCGGGAGCTTGCACGCATGACGCTCGAGAAGCTCATCGAAGACGGGCGCATTCATCCGGCCCGGATCGAGGAGATGTACTACCTCTCCAAGGCAGAGCTCGAGGATCAGGTCCGCCTCGCGGGTGAACAGGCAGTCTTCGAGGCGAACTGCGGCGAGTTCCACGAGGAGCTCGTGAACATCCTCGGTCGGCTTCGCTACCGGACGAGTTACGGCCAGAACGTGCTCAAGCACACGCTCGAGGTCGTCCACCTCGCGGGGATCATGGCCGCAGAGCTCGGCGCGTCCGTGAAGACAGCCCGTCGGGCGGCGCTCCTCCACGACATCGGGAAGGCGATGACGCACGAGGTCGAGGGAACACACGCAGCGGTTTCGGCCATGCTTGCCCGCCGCTACGGCGAGGCCGAGGGCGTCATCCATGCAGTCGAGGCACACCACTACGAGGTGCAGCCTCAGACGGTCGAGGCTGTTCTGTTGATCTCGGCAGACGCCATCTCGGCCTCCCGGCCGGGCGCGCGCGGCGAGAGCCTGGAGCACTACATCAAGCGTCTCTCGTCGCTCGAGGAGATCGCAACGGCAAAGCCCGGTGTCGCGAAGGCCTACGCGCTCCAGGCCGGGCGCGAGATCCGCGTCATCGTCGAGCCGACGGAGGTCGACGACGACGCAGCGGCTCTGCTCTCGCACGAGATTGCCCGCCAGATCGAGGATCAGCTCGAGTATCCGGGCCAGGTGAAGGTGATCGTGATCCGCGAAAGCCGTGCTATCGAGATCGCGCATTGACCTCGATCAGATTCGTCTACGATCTGCTGCTGTGACCGACCTTCTCAACGTTCCGCCCTCGCCACTCGACGCCGCCATCGGCCTCGTCGCCGTCGAACTGCTCGACGAGGCAGTCGTGTTGCGGCTCGACCCGTCCGCCGCCGCGCTTGGCGATGACGTACCCCGTCCGTTTCTCCACGGGGGAACGCTGGCGACGTGCGTGGACACCGCAGGCTGGTATGCGCTCGAGCATACGAGCCCGGGTGGATGGATCGCGGTCGACCTTCGCTGCGACTTCCTCCGCCTTGCTGCGCCCGAGCCACACCGGGTGCTTGCCCGCACACTGAACGCCGGCCGCACGCTCGGCACGGCTGACGTCGAGATCACCCCCTGGGACGATCCCGAGCGATTGATCGCCGTCGGGCGTGCGCGATACATTCGGCTTCCGACGTGACGGCCGGCAACCACACGTCGTTGGGAGCGGTTCGGCGCTAGAGTGCCGCTGGCTTGCGGCGGACTCTCGGACTCCTGACAGTCGGTGTGGTGATCGCGGCGCTCCTCTCGGGCGGCGCGACGTCCCACACCGTCATCCCCTCCGTGCCGGACGGCCCACGAGTGGGGGAGGTGGCGATCTTCTACTACCCCTGGTTCGGTACGGAGGATCGCGACGGGCAGTGGCAGCACTGGCAGCAGCACGGCAACCGCCCCCCGGCGCAGATTGCGTCCGACTGGTTCCCGACCCGCGGCCCGTACTCGTCATCCGACCCGTCGGTCGTGCGCGCCCAGATGCGCGAGATCGCGTCGATGGGTGTTCAGACGGTGATCGTGTCCTGGTGGGGGGCGCAGTCCGCGGAGGCCGCGAGGTTCCCCATGGTCTCTCATCTTGCGCAGGATGCGGGGCTTCGGGTCGCGTTGCACGTCGAACCCTTCGCCGGGCGAACACCCGCGGCGCTCGAGGCCGACCTGAACACCTTCAAGGCGGCTGGCATCACGGACTTCTACCTCTACGACTCGACGCTCACTCCGGACGGCGAGTGGGCCACACTCAATAATCGCCTCACCGGAGTGCGGCTCTTCGCGAACACAAGCCTGCCCGGGAAGGCTCGCGCCGGCGCCTTCGATGGGCTCTACACCTACGACGTCTACGTTTACGACGGCAGCTCGTTTCCGCGCGTCTGCGCCTCGGCGCGGCAACTCGGGCTCGTCTGCGCCCCGTCTGTCGGTCCCGGCTACAGCGCGATGCGTGCAACGGGCGATGCTCGGATGCGCGGTCGGGCCCAGGGGAAGGTATACGACCGGATGTGGCGGGGCGCGATACGTGCCGAAGCCGACGTGGTCACGATCACGAGCTACAACGAGTGGCACGAGGGGACACAGATCGAGGCCGCAAAGAACGTCGGCAAGCCGTATGCCTCGTATGAGGGCGCCTACGGCCTCACGGGGCGGCCGGCTCAGAGGGCGTATCTCGATCGAACGAGCATGTGGGTGAAGCGCTACCGGACACCGTAGGAGCGACGGCGCAGCCTCTCCGCGAGCGACCGCTAGTAGAGCGCGGCAGCCAGTCGGCGCCGGTAGGTCGTGGTGAGTGGATCCTCGGGCCCGAGTCGATCGAACAACGCGACGGCGACCTCACGGAGCCGGTCGCGATCCTCCGAAGATGCCTCCGGAACGGCCTCGATGATAAACCGGAACGCACCCTCCACGTCGTCGGCGTCAAGTGCGGCGACGACCTCGGAGAGTTCGCCGGTAGCGCGAAGCTCCTCGAGAAGCGCGTCCGCCCTCGGTGGGGCGAGCAGGTCGTCGAGGAAGACCTCCAGGCCCGGGCGTGAGAGCGCGCCCGTGAACTGCGCAACGACACGCCCGTCGCGAAAAGCCTTGACGGCAGGAATGCCGCTGACGGAATACGCCTCGGAGAGACCGGGGTTCGCGTCGACGTCGACCTTGACGAGAGCGACTGCGCCACCTCGTTGATCGATTGCGGCCTCGATCACAGGCGCGAGCGCGTGACAGGGCGTGCACCAATCGGCCCAGAAATCGACGAGGATCGGCAGTTCCGCCGATCGCGTAATGACCTCCTGCTCGAAGGTCTCCTCCGTGGCGTCGATCGGCGTCACGAGGGCTCCGCCATGACGACCTCGGAGCCACAGCCGGCGATGAGCGCCGCCGGCACGTGTTCGGCTGCGACACCCGAGAGCGAGACGTGATCGAGATCGATCTCAATCGCATCCCACCGACGGAGTCGAAGCGCCGCCGCACCCTCGCTCGCACCGATCGCGAGGAGGCCATCGGTGCCAATGACGCCCCGTTTCCCGGTCTGCCTGCGCGCGATGCCCTCGAGCTCGCGGAGCTCCTCGAGCGGGTCGATACGCATGTTGGAGTCCGAGCCGATGCACAGCGGAATCGACCGCTCTACAACTGCCGACACGCGGAGGAACCCGTCTCCGAGATCGGCCTCCGTCGTTGGGCAGGCGCAGATGCGCGCGCCCGCCTCGGCGATGTGGTCGAGCTCCACGTCGTTTGCGTGCGTTGCGTGGATGATCGTCGTCAGGGCGGTGAGACAGCCGGTATCGGCAAGGAGCTCGAGCGGCCGGCAGCCGTGTTCCTCGAGGCACTCCTGGATCTCCCGAGGCTGCTCGTCCGCGTGAATGTGAAGCACGAGTCCCTCACGCTCAGCGTAGCGTCCGATCTCCTCCAGCCACTCACGCGAGCACGCCCGCACGGAGTGGGGGGCGACTCCGACCGCAATCCCGGCCTCCCGCAGCGCCTCGACCTCTGCGAGATAGGCAGCGACGGACGGCTGTCGCATGCGGTCGAGGCCACCGCGCTCGTAGGCGACGTGGAGCACCACGATTTCGATGCCCGCGTCGGACGCCGCCTCGGCGGCCGCGAGCGCCTCGGGAGCGCCGAGGTAGTGAAACTCGCCGACTGCGGTGTATCCGGCGGCGCGCATCTCGCGATAGACGCCGGCGTAGAAGGCCCGAACGGACGCCGGCGTCGCCCGATTCGCCTCCTCGAGCATGCCGTCCCGCCACGTCCAGAAATCGGTACCGGCAGCCCGTCCGCGGAGAGCGCGTTGAAACGCATGGCTATGGCTGTTGACGAAACCGGGGGAGAGTAAGAGCGCGTTTCACGAATCCCGACGCTACCACGGAGACGCACGGGCGTCCGTCTCG
>JAYTJO010000390.1:0-7670 GCA_043730975.1 Thermoleophilia bacterium
ATCGGCGCCAGCTCGGCGCGGAACCCGGTCAGCAGGTTGACGACCCCACCGGGCAGATCCGAGGTCGCAATTGCCTCGGCGAGCTCGAGCGCTGCGAGCGGCGACGTTTCGGACGTCACCACCACAGCAGTATTTCCGCTCACGATCACCGGAGCAATGCGCGAGACGAGGCCTTCGAGCGCAGGCGCCTCGGGAGCGAGCACCGCAACGACTCCCGTCGGCTCCGGCACGGTGAAGTTGAAGTACGGCCCGGCGACGGGGTTCGAGCCGCCGAGGACCTGCGGTAGCTTGTCGGCCCACCCGGCGTACCAGACGACCCGATCGATGGCGCGCTCGACCTCCCGCCGACCCGAGCACGCGCGTGCCAGGTCGGCGGCACGAGTTTCCATCATCTCCGCGAGGCGATAGAGAACCTGGCCGCGGTTGTACGGCGTCGCGCCCGCCCACTTCGGGAATGCGCCGCGTGCTGCCTGAACTGCGTCGCGCGCATCCTTGCGCGAGGCGCGGGCGACGTTCTGCCCTTCCGCCTCGTAGGTACGTCCAGACTCGGAGCGCGGGAACTTCCCTCCGATGTAGAGCTTGTAGGTCTTGCGAACGGCGATCCGGCCGCTCATTTCGCGGCCCCCGCGGAGGAGGTGAGGATGCCGAGCTGCTCCATCAGACCGAGGTCGTCGCGGTGGTTCCAGAGTTCGACCACCTTGCCGGCGGAGAATCGGAACACGTTGATCCCGGAGAACGTCACACTCCTACCGGTTGGCTCCATCCCATTCCAGGCGCCGGTATTCGTGCCGGTGGCCGTCCAGCGCCCGGCGACGAGATCGCCGTCGCCGAGCACGAAGTCGACCGAGAACTGGAGGTCGGGGAAGGCCGCGCGAAATGCGGCAGCAATGTCCTTCTGCCCCTGCGGACCATCCGCAGCAGCGCCCGCTCTGAAGTCGTGCCGGACGTAATCGGGCGCGAAGAGTTCATCGCAGACGTCGAAACGGCCCTGATCCCAGGCCTCCTCGTACAACCGCTGCGCGAGCTTCTTGTCGTCGGCCAGACTCATCGATCGAACCTCAGATACGGCTCGAGCCCGTGGAGGCCGCCCTCGCGACCGAAGCCCGACTCCTTGTAGCCGCCGAACGGCGAGGTCGGGTCGAAGCGGTTGAAGGTGTTCGCCCAGACGACGCCGGCGCGCAGATGCTCTGCCATCCAGAGGATGCGTGAGCCCTTCTCCGTCCAGACCCCTGCGGAGAGACCGTACGGCGTATTGTTCGCCTTCTCGACCGCCTCCTCCGGTGTGCGGAAGGTGAGAACCGAGAGCACGGGCCCGAAGATCTCCTCCTGCGCGATGCGTGAGCTCTGCGCGACGTTCGTGAAGACGGTCGGCGCGAACCAGTAGCCCTTCTCGGGCAGATAGCAGGGCGGCTGGTACATCTCGGCACCATCGTCCTCCCCACTCGCAACGAACTCACGGATCCGATCGAGCTGCATCCGCGAGTTGATCGCGCCGAGGTCCGTGTTCTTGTCGAGCGGATCGCCGACACGAATCGTGCGGAGACGCCGCTTCAGCTTAGCGACGAGCGGCTCGTAGATCGATTCCTGCACGAGGAGGCGCGAGCCTGCGCAGCAGACGTGGCCCTGGTTGAAGTAGATCCCGTTGACGATTCCCTCGACGGCCTGGTCGAGGGCGCAGTCGTCGAAGACGATGTTCGCAGCCTTTCCGCCGAGCTCGAGCGTGAGCTTCACGCCCGTCCCCGCGAGCTCGCGACGGATCGCCTTGCCGACCTCGGTCGAGCCGGTGAAGGCGACCTTGTCGAGATCGGGATGCTTGACAAGGTGCGCGCCGGTGGAGCCGTCGCCCGTGATGATGTTGACCACGCCCGGGGGCAGTCCCGCCTGGCGGCAGATGTCGGTGAAGATGAGCGCCGTCAGCGGAGTCGTCTCGGCGGGCTTGAGCACAACGGTGTTCCCACAGGCGAGTGCTGGCGCGATCTTCCAGGAGAGCATGAGCAGCGGGAAGTTCCACGGGATGATCTGGCCCGCAACGCCGAGGGGGCGTGGCTTGCGATTCGGGAAGGCGTACTCGAGCTTGTCGGCCCAGCCGGCGTAGTAGAAGAAGTGGGCGGCCGCGAGTGGGATATCGACGTCGCGCGACTCCTTGATCGGCTTCCCTCCGTTGAGCGACTCGGCGACAGCGAGCTCGCGCGAGCGCTCCTGGATCAGGCGGGCGATCCGGAACAGGTACTTGGCACGCTCGGCCGGACGCAGGGCGGACCACTCTCCCTCGAACGCTCCGCGGGCAGCCTGTACAGCAAGGTCGACGTCACGGGGCCCGGCGAGGGCGACCTCGGCCAGGTGCTCCTCCGTCGCGGGCGAGATCGTCGGGAACCACTTGCGTGAGCGGGGAGAGACCTGCTCACCTCCGATGTAGAGGCCGTAGCGCTCCTCGAGCGCAAGGATGTCGCGCGCCTCGGGGGCAGGAGCGTACTCCCACTCGAGCGGCGACGGAAGGGCGCGGGTGGCTGGGAACTTCGCGGCCATCAGTCGATCGTGAAGTAGTCGCCGGATTGATACGAGCCCGTGCGCTGCTTGCGGATCTGCATCAACACGTCGTTGAGGAGCGATGACGCGCCGAACCGGAAGAGCTCCGGCGTCATCCAGGCGGTGCCCAGAGTCTCGTGGAGCACGCACAGGTACTGGATCGCCTGCTTGGCGGTGCGGATCCCACCGGCGGGCTTCATCCCGATGATGCGTCCGGTCTCGTCGTGGACGTCGCGGATCACCTCGAGCATGCAGAGCGTCACCGGGAGGGTTGCAGCGGGGCTCACCTTGCCGGTGGAGGTCTTGATGAAGTCGGCGCCCGCGGCGATCGCGAGGAGCGAGGCGCGGCGAACATTGTCGTAGGTGCCGAGCTCTCCGGTCTCGAGGATCACCTTGAGGTGTGCCGACCCACAGGTCTCCTTGACGCGAACGATCTCGTCCACGACCTTCGCATACCGCCCGGAGAGGAAGGCACCTCGGTCGATCACCATGTCGATCTCATCTGCGCCGAGCGCGACGGCCTCGCGAACGTCGGAGAGCTTCACGTCGATCGGCGATTGCCCTGACGGGAACGCGGTCGCGACGGAGGCAACGCGGACCCCCGAGCCCGCGAGCCGCCGCTTCGCGACGGCGACGAGATTCGGATAGACACAGACCGCCGCAACCGACGGGATCGAGGGGTCGGCCGGATCCGGATGCATTGCCTTCGCGCACAGTGCCGAGACCTTGCCGGGCGTATCGGCCCCCTCGAGCGTGGTGAGATCCATCATCCGGATCGCGAGGTCGAGAGCCGCGAGCTTTGACCCTTTCTTGATCGACCGCTTGGCCAGCTCGCCGGCCCGGGCCTCGAGTGCCACCGCGTCGACGGCGCCGACCCGCGGCAGCCGCAGATCGAGCGGCAGCTCGAGGTCGCGCGGGAGGAGCTGGGCCTGCGCCATCGCCGGCAAGTCTAGCCCCACGATTCCGTGAGACAGTTGCGCGCGCGGCTTCGACCGCTATAGAGTGACCGCCATGGGCCTCGGCGCTTCCGGCAAGACCGATCTCCTCAAGCGCGTGCCGCTGTTCGAGCAATGCTCGAAGAAGGATCTCCAGAGCATCGCCCAGATCGCGGACGAGCTCGATCTTCGTGCCGGGAAGGTGCTGATCGAGGAGGGCGAGCGCGGCCGCGAGTTCTTCGTGATCGTCGAGGGAGAGGTCGAGGTGCGGCGTAAGGGGCGAACGGTCGCGACACTCGGGCCGGGCAGCTTCTTCGGCGAGATGGCGCTCCTCTCGAAGGTTCCGCGAGCAGCGACAATCACGGCGTTGACGGCCGTCGACGTGCTCGTGATCACCGATCGTGCCTTTCTCGACCTGCTCAACAGGATGCCCGCGTTGTGGCTCAAGGTTGCGCGGGCGCTCGCCGAACGGGTCGGCGCCAACGAACTCAACGACCTGAAGTAGCCGTGGGCGCACTCGACGGGGAGATCCGGAGCCTTGCTCAGGCTGCAAACTTCGCCGCGTTCACGGTTCACCTTGGATCGGGCGATGCAATGACGCACGTGATGTGGGTCGACGCCGACGCCGACCACGTCCTGATCAACACCGAGATCCATCGGGCCAAGTTCAAGGCGATCGAGCGCGACCCGCGCGTGACGGTGACGATCTGGGTGAAGGACGACCCCTACACCTACGGTGAGGTACGGGGCCGCGTCGTCGAGACGATTCGTGGCCCGGAGGCCAGAGCACACATCGATGCGCTCTCGCAGAAGTACCTGGGCCGCGACTACGACCCGGGCGCCATCACCTCGGAGCGCGTGATCCTGAAGATCGCGCCCGAGGTGCAGAACGTCCACTAGCCTGCGCCACGTCGTTTCTAGCGGGGGCGAACGACGTAGCTCCTTGATGTCGTCACCGTGTCGGCGCTCTGCGCCGCCGCCAGCCGATCAGCGTGGCTACTGCCAGCCACGCGGCGAGCACGACGGGCGCACCCACGAGGACGGCGCCGCTCGCCTCCTGGTAGGAGGTGCAGTTCGGCCAACAATCGACAAATCCGTCCGTGTCATGCCAGTCGGCGTAGAACGCGCCCACCGCGGCGAACCAGAGTGCCGCGAGGACAACGACGGACGCCGCTACAGACAACCCGAGGCGGTTGCGCGCAACGCCGAGGGCAATCGCGCCCAGGCCGAGTGCGGCGAGAACTGCGAGGACTGCCAGTCTGGTCACGTTTCCGCCAATCCCTCCGTGGAGGTCGCTGTCGCAATGGTACGCCCGAGGCTAGGATCGGCCCGATGCGCCGACTCCTCGTGCTGGTAGTCCTTACTCTTGCGGTCGTCGGGTGCGGAGGCAAGTCGGCGGCGAAACCGACGCCCGGCTGCGTCCCGGAGAGCCATCGAG
The DNA here is from genome assembly GCA_043730975.1 of Thermoleophilia bacterium. Taxonomy (GTDB): domain Bacteria; phylum Actinomycetota; class Thermoleophilia; order Gaiellales; family Gaiellaceae; genus Gaiella. The sequence goes on from JAYTJO010000390.1 coordinate 4,900, forward strand.
CCCCTTGCACAGCGGCCCGGGTCGGGATCGAGTACCCGTTCTCCGTCTTCACTCACTGCGGCGTCGGCTACACGTACTTCGACGGGCGCTACTGGGTGATCGACCCTACGCAGCCCGGGAGGGGCAACTCGCTGCAGGGATTCATGACCCTCGTCACGCGCGGGCTCGCTCAGTTCCGCGGCGCCCGACAGCACTATGCCTTCAAGCCCGCACCGCCGTCGTTCGTTCTTCCCGTCTGTTACTGAGGCGCCGACACCTCGGCTGCCGGTCGCTGCTACATCCCGAGGCGCTCGATCATCTTCGCGTCGCGGCGCCACTTCGAGCGCACGCGCACGATCAGCTCCAGGAAGACGGGGTGTCCGACGAGATGCTCGACCTCGGGCCGGGCGCGCTGGCCGATCTCGCGCACCATCGCTCCCTTCTTGCCCACCAGGATGCCCTTCTGCGACTCCGTCTCGACGAGCAGGAACGCCTGCACGACCCTGTCGCCGATCTCCTCGACCATCACGGTGATCGCGTGCGGAACCTCGTCGCGCGTCAGGTGAAGCGCCTTCTCGCGGATCACCTCGGCGACCCGGTTCTCGATCGTGAGGTCGGTTGTCTGGTCGGCCGGGAAGTACATCGGACCCTCGGGCAGGAGGTGGACGAGATCCCCGCGTAGCTCGTCCACCCCGTCTTTCGTCACTGCGCTCACCGGGTGGAGCGCGTGGAAGTCACCGAGCGTAGCCGCCGTCTTCATCTGCGATGCGACGTGTCCGAGCTTGAGGTTGTCGATCTTGTTCAGCGCGATGATCACGGGAATCCCGAGATCGAAGACACGGCGGGCGACGTAGCGATCGCCGGCGCCGATCCGGTCGCGTGCCGAAAGGACGAGCATGACGATGTCGATGTCCTCGAACGACGAATCGACGGTGTGCTGCATCCGTTTGGTCAGCGCATCCATGGGTCGCTGAAACCCGGGCAAATCGGCGAGCACGAGCTGCCAGTCAGGCCCGTTTGCGACGCCGAAGATCCGGCGGCGAGTCGTATTCGGGACGTTCGAGGTGATCGCGACCTTGTCGCCGCAGAGGGCGTTGACGAGGGTCGACTTGCCGACGTTCGGCCGCCCGGCAACGGCGACGAAGCCTGACCTCACGGTGCGCTACGCGTCGCCAAGCAGGGCGCGGTGGACGTGGCGGTCGAGGCATGCGCCTCGCCCCTACGGCTTGCGGCACGGGTCACGCGACACCCAGCTCGGTAGCGTCGAACTGCTCAGGGAGTAGCTCGTCCACGGTCATGTGCACGAGTCGTCCGCCGTTGCGAAACACGACGCGTTCCACCTTCATCTCGGCGAGCCACTGCCTGCAGCCCCCGCAGGGCGAGGCCGTGATCGCGGCAACCGTGAAATCACCGGGCAGGTACCCCTCGACAATCGCCCGCGAGAACGTCGTGCGCTCGGCGCAGACACCGAGTGGGTAGGCGGCGTTCTCGACGTTGACGCCCTCGATCACCACTCCGTCGCGGGTCAGCACGGCGCAGCCGACGTTGAAGTTCGAGTACGGCGCATACGCGCGCGAAGCGATCGCGTCCGCGCGCGCGAGGAGATCCTCGTCGGTCATGCTGCGAACACCTGGAAGATCGCAAACGTCACGATGGCGCCGAGGGTACCGCCGGTGACGACCTCGAGGGTGGAATGGACGCCCGACTCGACACGTGTCTGGGCGACGAGCAACGCCATGATGAAGGCAAGCGACGAGACGAGGAAGCGGTGCTCCGACCCGTCGAGCGTCAGCGTCACCGCCATCCACCCCGCAAACGCAACAGCGGCGTGGCCCGACGGCCACCCCCCACGAAGAGGTGTTCCTCGCCCGGAGAGCGCCTTCATCGCGATCACAAGGGCGACGACGAGGACGAGTGCGACGAGCGTGAGCTCAGCTGGCGTCTTCGAGAGTCGGTCGAGGAAGTCGTTCGAGCGATCGGCTACCTGGCCGGAGAAGACGAGGTAGCCCACGGCGAGGGCGTTGACGGAGGCAATCAGTACCGCACCCGCAGCGATGTCCTTCGCAAGCTTCGCCATCGGATCGAACGAGGTCGAAGCGATGTCGACCGCCGCCTCAATCGCCGTGTTGACCATCTCCGCGATCAGCACGAACGAGATCGACAGCAACAGGACGATCAGCTCGATCTTGGAGACATCGACCGCGAGGGCCGCGATGAGCACGGAACCCGCGATGAGGAAGTGGATCCGCATGTTCCGCTGCGTGCGAAGGACGTGAATGATTCCTTCGAAAGCGACGTTGAAGCTCTCGATGATCGATGGTGGGCGGCGACCGGGAATTGGGCTCATGCCGCGCCCTCGAGGATCTCCTGCTCGCGTCGCTCCATCGCCTTGCCGTGCTCGAACCCGAGCAGGTGGAGGATCCCGTGCACGAGCGGCCACCGCCACGCGTCGCCGACGACCTGCGGGCAGATGATGACGTCGCCGAGCGCGCGCGGGACACCCTCCGACAGGTCCTCGAGCCCGTCGATCGGGAAGGAAAGAACGTCGGTCGCCTCGTCGATCCCGAGGTGCTGGGCCTTCAGGGAGCGAATCTCGTCGGGGGGGACGAACGCGACCCCGAGCTCTGCAGCATCGATTCCCTCCTCCGCCAGAGCGTGACAGGCGAGTGCAACCGCGCCGGCCTCGTCGACATCGACGCCGCTCCGGTTCGCTAGCTCGACCTCGATCACTTCTTGCGGGCGGTGCCGGTCTCTTCGGCGTGCAGCTTGTACGCCTCGACGATCCGCTGCAC
>JAYTJO010000391.1:0-1568 GCA_043730975.1 Thermoleophilia bacterium
GGTTGCGCTTTCGTCCACTCAACCCGTTGACCTTCCGCTTCCGCGTACGGCCTCCGTGCTGAGCTTCGACCTACTCGCGCTCCGTGCTCGGTGCAAGAGAGAACCTAGAGCGTTGGTCGGTGGGGGTCAAGCGGGTGCCGACGAGATTGTCGCAAATTCCGCCGATTTCCTTGTCCGACGGCCCGAGAGGAGCTCTGGTCTACCATGGCCCGATGCGCCGAACGGTTATCTACGGGAGCGCGGCGGCGCTGATCACGGTTGCCGTCGTTCTGACGCTTCTCGGTTGGGGTGAGAACGCGGCAACCTTCCCGGACAGCCAGGCCCTCGTGCTCGGGTTCGTCCAGGGCTTTACGGAGCTCTTGCCGATCTCCTCGTCGGGGCACCTGATCGTCGTGCCCTGGCTCGGCGACTGGACGTACCTCAAGGAAAACCCGGAGTTCAACAAGACGTTCGACGTCGCCTTGCACCTCGGCACCCTGGTTGCGGTTGTCGCGTACTTCTGGAGCGACCTGATCGGCTACCTCTTCGCGTGGCTCCGCAGCATTCGTCGGCGAGCAATCGAAACCGACGACGAGCGGATCGGGTGGCTGATCGTCGTCGCGACCATCCCCGCGGCCATCATCGGAGCTGCGGGCCAGAGCGTGATCGAGACACGCCTCGGGGAGCCGTGGCAGATCGCCATCCTGATGGGCGTCTTCGCACTCGTCCTCTACTGGGCCGACAGGCGTCCGGAGCGCAAGGACGTGGGGGAGATAGGACTCAAGCAGGGGCTGCTGATCGGCCTCGCCCAGAGCCTTGCACTGGCGCCTGGCGTCTCCCGCTCCGGGATCACGATCAGCGCCGGCCGGCTGCTCGGGCTGACGCGCGACGCCGCTGCCCGGCTGTCGTTCCTCCTCCTCGTGCCCATCGTCCTCGGTGCTGTCGTCCTCAAGGGCTATACGGACGTGATCAAGGGTGAGCTACCCGAGGGGTGGGTAGGGCCCTTCGTCGTCGGCACCATCGCTTCGGCTGGCAGCGGCCTGCTAGCGATCAGCTGGCTGCTCGGGTACGTCCGGGGCCACAACTACACCGTCTTCGTCGTCTACCGGGTAGCGCTTGCCATCTTCATCCTGCTCGTGATCGCGACCGGCGTCAGGGACGCGGCGTTCTGATGCGCGTTTCCGGGGTCGAGGGGAGGGCGTCGTTCACCGTCATTTCCTCCAACTTGACATAACACTGATTATCGTGCGTACGCCGAATATGGCTCAGGGGCTGGACAAACACCTGTCGAAGGTGGGAGAGTTGTGTGGTCGCACACGCGACGGCCCGCCATGACGACCATCGACATCGAAACCCTGCTGGCGCAGGACGAGCTGAAGGCGCTGCTCGAGGCGAGCGAGCTGGCTGGCACGATCGAGCTGCGCCACCTCGCGGACGTCGTCGAGACGAACGAGCTCTCGGCGCTCGAGCACGATGCGCTGCTGCGCGAGCTCGACAAGCGCGGCATCGAGGTGATCGACCAGCCTCGTTCCCCGGAACCCACGCCGCTTCCCGTTGGCGTCGCGGAGTCGACGACCGACGCTCTGCAG
>JAYTJO010000392.1:0-2533 GCA_043730975.1 Thermoleophilia bacterium
CGGAGATGGGTGCCGTCACCCAGGGTGAAGCTCCGGATCCCGCCGACCTCCGAGCCGGTCTTGCCATCCTCGATCTCGCTCTGCACGACGAGCCCGCTATGCCACGTAGCGAGGCCGTTGAAATCACGAACATGGGCCCAGACCTCGTCGGGTGATGCTCCGATCACAGTGCTTGCGTACGACCTGGCCATCTGCTGCTCCTTCTGTCGGGTGAGGTCGGTAGTTCACTGATCCTACGACGGAGACAGTCGAGCCTGCGCAGCCTCCCGGATCTCCGACAGTGACTGCCGTGGCGTCAGCGCCTCCTGGTCGACTCGAAGCTCGATCACGGCAGGGCGACCGCAGGCGAGCGCCTCCTCGAGGGCGGCGGCGAAGTCGGCGGTTCGCTCGACGACCGCACCGTGGGCACCAAACGCGCGGGCCAGGGCTGCGAAGTCGGGATTGACGAGATCCGTCCCCGAGACACGCCCGGGATAGTGCCGCTCCTGGTGCATCCTGATCGTGCCGTACATGCCGTTGTTGACGACGAGGATCACGACGGCGGCGTTCTCCTGCACGGCTGTGGCGAGCTCCTGCCCTGTCATCAGGAAGTCACCGTCACCTGCGATGCAGACGACCGTTCTCCTGGAATGGAGGATCTTCGCCGCGACGGCCGCCGGGACGCCGTATCCCATCGCGCCGCTCGTCGGCGCAAGCTGGGTGCGGTACTGCCGGAACTCGTAGAAGCGATGCGCCCAGACGGTGAAGTTACCGGCGCCGTTGGTGAGGATCGCGTCGGCCGGTAGGCGCTCGCGCAGCGTCGCCATCACCTCGCCCAGGTCGAGATCGCCAGGTACAGGTGTGTGCACAAGGTTCGCGAGGTAGTCGGCACGACCCCGCCCTATCTCGGCCTGTCGACGATCCGGGTCGAGCGCAGACGTGGCGGCGAGCGACCGCGCGAACGAGTCGGGCGATGCGACGATGCCGAGTGTCGGCGCGTACACGCGGCCGAGCTCGTTCGGGTCTGCCGTGACGTGAATCAGTGACTGTGCCGGAGTTGGAACCTCGAGGAGCGTGTAGCCCGAGGTCGTGATCTCGCTGAGGCGATCGCCGATCACAAGCAGAACGTCCGTCTCGCGCACACGCTGGGCGAGGCGTGCATCAGGGCCGAGGCCGAGGTGTCCGACGTACACGTCTGCGGTGTTGTCGACGTAGTCCTGGCAGCGCCATCCCGATGCGACAGGTATGCCACTGGCCACGCACCAGGTCGTCAGTGCCTCGTTCGCTTCCGCGCTCCAGGGCGCGCCGCCCACCACCACGAGAGGTCGCTCGGCGCCTGCGAGGAGCGTTCGTGCCGTCTCGACGTCGGTCTCGGCAGGGTGAACACGCGTGATTGTGTAGGGCGCAACGTCTTCGGCGTTCGATTCGTCGACGAGCATGTCCTCGGGCAGAGCGAGTACGACCGGCCCTGGTCTCCCCGATGTTGCGACGTGGAACGCGCGAGAGAGGAGCTCGGGAATACGGTCGGCGCTGTCGATCTGTGCCACCCACTTCGCCATCGGCCCGAACATCTGCCGGTAGTCGATCTCCTGGAACGCCTCGCGCTCCATCATCTCGCGCCCCACCTGGCCGATCAGGAGGATCAGCGGCGTCGAGTCCTGGTAGGCCGTGTGGATACCACCCGCAGCGTGCGTCGCCCCCGGGCCGCGTGTGACCATGCAGATTCCCGGACGGCCCGTGAGCTTGCCGACCGCGTCGGCCATGTTGGCGGCGCCGACCTCGTGGCGACAGGAGACGAATCGAATGGGAGCATCGTGCAGCGCGTCGAGCACTGCGAGGTAGCTCTCGCCGGGCACGCCGAACGCCACGTCGACGCCATGGACGACGAGCTGGTCGACGATGAGCTGGCCGCCGGTTCTCACCTCAGGTGAAGGGAGTGCTCGAAGTAGACCGTCGGCTTCTGCAGCTTCGGGCGGTGGTCGTCCGCGGGGTCGACGTACCGGATCGTGCGCTTGCCGGCCCACTCGGAAGGGAGGATCAACACCCGAACGAAGGCTGTTGGCTGATGCTGCGACGACTCAGCGAGCACCGGATCCGGCCCTGACTCGAACCACGCGCCACCCTTGCCGTACGAGAGCATCTTCCCCTCGGTGGTGATGTCGAGCTCGCCGTGAAGGAGATAGCGGATCCCCGGGCCAGGGTGGGTGTGCCGGTAGGCGACGCCGCCGGGTGGGAAGTCGATGCGGTCGCAACGCATCACCCAGTCGTCGTAGGGGTCGAGCTGAACCCGACGAGAGAGAAGCGCGCCCTCGGCCTGCTCGGGAGTCTCGTCGAGTTGCCAGACGAGAGCATGCCCCTCGACCTCCGCAGCGCCGAAGGACGCTGTGTCGTTCGCAACGTCGTAGATGACGCGGTCACCCCCGATCGTCTCGGCCCCGGTCTCGAACTCGTAGAGGGAGAGTCGCATGCCACCGTGACTCTATCGAGCCTCTACGTACGCCACTCCAGGCTTCAGCCTGGCGTGGGACGGAGAGAGGACGGGCCGATCTCCACC
>JAYTJO010000393.1:0-4489 GCA_043730975.1 Thermoleophilia bacterium
ACCTCGTGTCCCATGGTGACAGGTGGCTCGCTACGGAATTCGTCCGCCTCGATGTGGAGGTCGGTACCGCAGACGCCAGCCGCGAGCACCGCGAGGCGCACCTCCCCCGGAGCCGGCTCCAACTCGGGCCGATCGGCGAGACCGACGTTTCCGACACCGGCCTCCAGCTTGGTGATCCCGATCAACGGGAACCGCCCCCCTTGTGGGTGGCCGACGGCGGCTGCAACCGTAGGGGCATCAGCCGACGACCTTTGCGTACAGCTCGGCTAGCTCGTCCGGTCCAACGGGGACGGGATTGGTCGGGATGTTCCGGCTCTTCATCGCATCCTCGACGAGCTGAGGGATATCGACCTCGTCCGGGTCAACGCCCCATTCCCGCAGGGTCGAAGGAATCCCGATGTCGGCACAGAGCGCGCGCACTGCCTGCACACCCAGGTCAGCTGCAGCGGCCTCGGATAGCCCCACGACGCTTTCACCAAGTGCCTCGGCGATCGCACCGAGCTTGGCAGCGCAGCCGGCCCTGATCGCCTGCAGCCCTTCAGGGAGGAAGATCCCGTTCGCCACGCCGTGCGGGACATGGTGACGGGCGGTTACCGGGGTCGAGGCGGCGTGGACGATCGCGTTGCCGTTGATGTTGAACGCGACTCCCGCCATCATGCTCGCGAGTGTGACCTGCGCGATCGCCTCGGGGTCACGGTCGGCAACGGCCGCTCGGAGGCTCGTGCCGATCATTCTGATCGCCGCGATATTGAGGGCGTCGAGAAGCGGGTCGGAGCCGCGATTGACGTAGGACTCGACCGCGTGAGCGAGCGCGTCGATACCCGTCGCTGCGATCACGCCAGAAGGTGCCGATTCGACGAGATCGGGGTCGACGAGCCCCACGTCCGGGGCGATCTGGGGCGACACGACCACCAGCTTGAAGTCCAGATCGGGATCCGTGATCACCGCGACCGACGTGACCTCCGAACCCGTTCCACACGTCGTCGGCATGCAGACGAGCGGTGGCACTCGTACGCCCACGAGATCGGCGCCACGATAGTCCCCGATCCGACCACCGTTTCTGACGATGATGCCAACTCCCTTGGCACAATCCATCGAGCTTCCACCACCCAGCCCGACAATCCCGTCGCAACCCGTGGCCTCGAACAGCTCGGCCGCCTCGTGCACGTTGGTCGTTGTCGGGTTGGGCTGCGTCTGCGCGTAGATCTCGAGACCGATCCCGGCGCCTTCGATCCACGCTCCGACCCGGGCGACGGCACCGGCGCTCTCGAGTCCAGGATCCGAGATCAGCAGCGCCCGGGTAACGCCCAGGGCCGCCAGCCGCGACCCGACCTCCGCCGCGGCGCCCCGACCAAAGTGCAGGCTCGTCGCGCACGAAAACCGGTGAACTCCGTCCCACGCCATTGGGCTCGGTCTACTCCTCGCCGAGCGCGTACAGGCCGAGAACGAACTCCCGGTGCCGCTCGACGATCGCCATGGCCGCCTCCTCTGCCGCGTCGGCGTCGCCGGCCGCAACGGCCTCGCAAAGCCGGCGATGAGAGGCCACGCTGATCCTGAGGCTGCCGAAACGTCGGATCGCGGCCTCAGCGCCGAGCTCCATGTCGTCACGCAGCAGAGCCCGGATGTCACTCATCGCCTGGAGCAGGTACCGGTTGTTCGCCGCTGCCGCGAGCGCAAGGTGGAAGTCGACGTCGGCGTCGGGATAGAGGCTCGGGCTCGCGGACGCTTCGTGCATTCGCTCGACGGCCTCTCTGAGGGTCGAAACCTGCTCGGCCGACGCCCGCTCAGCCGCAAGCCGCGCAAGCTGCGATTCGATCATGATGCGTGCCTCGACGAGCTCTTCTACCTCCGCCCGGAGGAGCGGGCGCCCCACCCGCGACGGAATCGGAGCCGTAGCCGCGACGAACGTGCCGCGTCCGGCTCGGGTGCTGATCAGGCCGTCGCTGACAAGCATGCTGACGGCCTCGCGGATCGTACTCAGGCTGACATCGAACTGGGCCGCGAGGCCCCGATGGCCTGGCAGCTGGTCTCCGGGAGGGAGCTCACCCGTTTCGATCTGGCGCCGGAGGTGCGCGGCGATCCCTGCCGGGAGGGTTTCCCGCACGCGGCGCACGGAGTACAGCCCGTCGTTGCCGGTCTGCTGTTCCGAACGCGACACGCAGTGAACGTACCACGCGGGCAGCAGGCGGGTCAACCGAGCTGTGGCGGTTCGCTAACGCGACCCGCGGCCGCGTCGAGCAACTCGATGATCGCGCGATGGTCATACACACATCCGCCCCACAGGCCACCGCTCGCGGACTGCAACCGAGCCCAGAGCGCCGTGTCCGCCGGCAGCCTCGGGTCAGGAGTGATGTCCTCCCGCAGTGGGCGCGTCTCGAGCACGTTGGCCGCCTCATCGGCTGTCCACTCGTCCTCCCCGTGCCCCACGAGATCGATCGACGCCACAAGCCGCTCCCGATCGACCACGATGCGGATCAGGTCGCCGTCGAGCAGGCGACCGATGGGCCCACCCTCCAACGCCTCCGGACTGACGTGCCCGATACACGCACCGGTCGAGACGCCAGAGAAGCGCGCATCGGTGATCAGTGCAACGTGCCGTCCGAAGGGCAGGAACTTCAGTGCCAGCGTGACCTGCGCCGTCTCCTCCATTCCCGAGCCGAGCGGGCCCCGACCCGCGATGACCATCACGTCTCCGGGCTCGATCGCGTCACCCGCGGTGCCCTTGATCGCCGCGATCGCCGCCCGCTCGCTCGCGAACACGCGAGCCGGCCCGGTCAACCGGTAGACGCCGTCCTCGTCGATCACTGTCGGGTCGATGGCAGTGCTCTTGATCACGCTCCCGCCCGGTGCGAGATTGCCCTCTGGGAAGCAGACGGTCGAGGTCATGCCCTTGGCCGCCGCTCGCTCCGGCGGAGAGATGACGTCGTCCGGGTCGATGCCGTCCGCCTCGACGAGCCTGTCGCGCAGCCGAGAACGCCGCTCGCTGTCCTCCCACTCGTCGAGAACGTCGCCCATCGTTCGCCCGGTAACCGTCAACGCGTCGCAATGGAGGAGACCTCGGCGTCGCAGATGGAGCATCACCTCTGGTACGCCACCGGCGAGGAAGACACGAACGGTGACATGGTTTGCTGGCCCGTTTGGCAGGGCGTCAACCAGCCGGGGCACCGCCTGGTTGACCCTGCGCCAATCCTCCACGGTGGGTCTCCGCAGGCCCGCGGCGTGAGCAACGGCCGGAATGTGGAGGAGGAGATTCGTGGATCCGCCGAACGCCGCATGCACGAGCATCGCGTTCTCGATTGCCTTGTCGGTGAGCACCGCTTCCAGCGTGCGGCCGCTCTGCCATTGATCGTGCACGGCGACGGCGGTGCGACGGGCCACGTCGAGCCAGATCGGCTGCCCCGAGGGAGCGAGTGCCGCGTGCGGCACCGTCAACCCGAGACCCTCGGCCACGACCTGAGACGTGGCCGCAGTTCCGAGGAACTGGCAGCCGCCACCCGGTGTGGCGCAGGCGTGGCAGCCGAGATCGGCAGCCTCGTCGAGCGTGACGAGCTGGTGTGCGAAGCGGGCTCCGAGCGTCTGTACGGCTCCGGCGTCCTCGCCGCGACGCGGCGGAAGCGTCACCCCTCCGGGGATCACTGCTCCCGCGAGCTCACGAAACGAGGCGATCGCCATCATCATCGCGGGCAGTCCCTTGTCGCAGGTTCCGACCGCGATCACTCCCCGCCGATTCGGCAGGCTCCGAACGAGCCTGCGGAGGACGAGCGCCGCGTCGTTTCGATAGGGAAGCGAGTCGAACATCCCGGTCGTCCCCTGGGTTCGGCCATCGCATGGGTCGGAGACGTGGGCTGCAAAGGGCAGTCCCCCGAGACGGTCGAGCTCGATCGCAGCCTCGCGCACGAGCAGCCCGACCTCCCAGTGGCCCGTGTGATACCCGAGAGCAACGGGTGAGCCGTCGTCGGCGCGCAGACCGCCGAGCGTCGAGAGGATCAGGTATTCGTCCCGCGCGACCTTGGAGGCCTCCCACCCCATGCCGGCGTTCTGCGACAGTCCGAACACATCGCCGGATGGGCGCTCCCGCAGAAACGACTCGGTCAGCGGTAGGACCCCTTCGGGTCCGACGGCTGTCGTCTCGACGTCGTAGAGGCCGGGGTCACTCATCGCTGCTACCCACTGCTCAGTTGTAGCGGCCGTAGTCGCGCACCGTCTCGGCCATGAGCTCGATCATTCCCGGCTTGGCATCGAAGATCTGACCGGTCGAGCGGAGGACGTAGCCGCCGCCCTCCATTGCGGCATCGAGGCAGCGCCGGACCTCCGCCTTGACGGCATCCGCATCTCCCTCGTAGAGAAGATGCTCGTTGAACCCGCCAAACAGACACACTCGATCCCCGATCCGCCGCTTTGCATCGGCGAGATCGACGTCGCCTGACGAACGATCCGACGTGAGGGTCTCGATCGCATCCGGGCCGGTGTCGGCGATATCCTCGAGCAG
>JAYTJO010000394.1:0-2204 GCA_043730975.1 Thermoleophilia bacterium
AGACACGCCCCGATCGTCGGGTCGCCCGGGGGGTCGAGCGAGAGTCGCTGCCCCGAGGGGGCGAGTGCCGCCGCGAGGGCAGAGAGCCGGATCCCGGACTCGACCGTGCACGTCAGGTCGCCGGCCTCGTGCTCGAGGACGCGCGTCATCCCGCTGGCGTCGAGTTCGCTGCCGATCCTGATCTTGCTGCCCGCCTTCGTTGCAGCGTGCAGGACGGCGGCCGCTTCCTCGAGGCTAGAAACGCTCGGCAAGGCCGATCATCTCCAGAGGGTGCTGTCGATAGGGCCCGGGCACCTCGCCACACAGCCGCGGCGTCGGGATCACCTTGCCCGGGTTTGCGATCCCGTCCGGGTCGAACGCGCGCCGCAGTCGCTCGAACGCCTCGAGGTCACGCTCGGAGAACATCTTCGGCATAGAGCACGCCTTGTCGACGCCGACGCCGTGCTCGCCCGTGAGCGAGCCGCCGGCGTCGAGGCAGGCTCCGAGAATCGCCTCGGCCAGGACCTTTGCTGCCTCCGTCTCGCCCTTCGCCGCGTCGTAGAGCACGAGCGGGTGAAGGTTGCCGTCACCCGCGTGAAAGACGTTGCCGACCTGCAGGCCGTGCTCGCGCGAGAGCTCGCCGATGCGGCGCAGCACCTCCGGCAGCTTGGTGCGCGGGACCACGCCGTCCTGCACGTAGTAGTCGGGTGACATCCGGCCCATCGCCGGAAACGCACCCTTACGGCCGAGCCAGAGCAACGCGCGTTCGGCGTCGTCGCGCGCCACGCGCACCTCGAATGCGCCGCACGCGCGACAGATCCGGTCGACCGCCTCGGCGTCTTCGTCGACCTGCACGGTGATGCCGTCGAGCTCGACGAGCAGCAGTGCCTCCGCTCCGTCGGGGTATCCGGGGCGGTAGGCCTGTTCGGCGGCGACGATCGTCAGCCTGTCCATCATCTCGATCGCGGCCGGCAGGATCCCGGCCGAGACGATGGCGGAGACAGCTTCACCGGCCTCGTCGATCGACGGGAAGGCGGCGAGTTGTGTCGTCACGGCCTCGGGTTTGCGCAACACACGAAGCGTGATCTCTGTTGCGATCCCGAGGGTTCCCTCCGAGCCGATGAACGCTCCCATCAGGTCGGGCCCGTCCGGGTCGAGCGCCTTTCCGCCGAGCTCGACGACCTCCCCGTCGGGGAGCACGACGGTGAGACCCGTGACGTGGTTCACGGTGAAGCCGTTCTTGAGGCAGTGCGCGCCGCCTGAATTCTCCGCCACGTTGCCGCCGATCGTGCACACCTGCTGGCTCGACGGGTCGGGTGCGTAGAAGAAGCCGTCGGCGGCAACGGCCTTGCTGACATCGAGGTTCGTGACCCCGGGCTCGACGATGACGCGCTGCGACGCGAGGTCGACCTCGAGAATTCGAGTCATCCGGGCGAGCGAGATGACGATGCCGTCGGCCACCGGGAGCGCTCCACCAGAGAGTCCTGTGCCGGCGCCGCGGGCGACGAACGGTACGTGCTCGCGCGCGCAGATCTGCACAACTCCCTGCACCTCGGTGGTCGACCCCGCGAGGACGACAAGCTCCGGCATCGCGCGCCAGCCCGTGAGTCCGTCGCAGTTGTACGTGCGTAGCTGCTCGGGCTCGCTGATCACGTGGGCCGCACCGACGACGGCCTCGAGCTCGGCGCAAACTGCGGCGGAAAGCGGCATTCCCCGAGTCTACTCAGCGCCCGAGCGCAGTTGAATCAATGATCGATTATCGCGGGTTCGGCCTGCGCCGCTTCGAACGGTTGCGTAGGATCGGCGGCATGATTCCTATCGATCGTCCCGGCAAGATCATCTGCGTCGGTCTCAACTACAAGGACCACGCCGAGGAGCAGGGAGTCGATCTCCCCAAAGCTCCTCTCTTCTTCGCGAAGTACACGACCTCGCTCATCGGCCCCGGCGACGCGATCGTGATCCCGTCGATCGTCGAGCAGTGTGACTACGAGGCCGAGCTCGGCGTCGTCATCGGGCGGACCGTCAAGAACGTCTCGAAGGAGAACGCGTTCGAGGCCGTGCGCGGCTATCTCGTCGCCAACGACGTCTCGGCCCGTGATCTCCAGTTCGCAGACGGCCAGTGGACACGCGGCAAGTCGCCCGACACGTTCTGCCCGGTTGGCCCGCTCGTCCCCGCATCCGAGGTTCCCGACCCTCATTCGCTGCGGATCCGCGCCATCGTCTCG
>JAYTJO010000395.1:0-10069 GCA_043730975.1 Thermoleophilia bacterium
GTCTGCCGCTCCCGCGACGTGCTCTCGGACGAGATCCGGGAGAAGATCGCGCTCTTCGCCGACGTGGACGAGCGAGCCGTGATCGGCTCGCCCGACGTGCCCGACGTCTACCTGATCCCGGAGCTCCTCCAGCGTGAGGGACTCGACGAGCTCGTCTGCGAACGCCTCGGCCTCGACGCGCCGCCGGCCGTGCTCGGCGAATGGAAGGATCTCACCGATCTCATCGTCGAACGGCGCGAGAACGTCGAGATCGCGCTCGTCGGCAAGTACGTGAAGCTCCACGACGCCTATCTCTCCGTGCACGAGGCACTCAAGCATGCCGGGATGCACCAGGGCGCGAAGGTGCATGTGCGCTGGTTCGACTCCGAGAACATGACGTACGAGGAGGCGGTCGCGGAGCTCGAGACGGCCGACGGGGTGCTCGTTCCCGGTGGCTTCGGCTCGCGTGGCTGGGAGGGCAAGGTCCTGGCCTGTCGCGTGGCGCGGGAGCAGGGAATCCCGTACCTCGGAATCTGCCTTGGCATGCACGTGGCGGTCTCGGAGTTCGCCCGTCACGTCGCCGGCCTCGAGGGCGCGAACTCGACGGAGATGGATCCGGAGACACCGTACCCGGTGATCGATTTGCTTCCCGAGCAGAAGGAGATCGAAGATCTCGGCGGTACGATGCGCCTCGGTGCGCAGGCGGTCGATCTCGGTGAGGGGACGCGCACCCGCGAGATCTACGGTGAGGCGACGATCCAGGAGCGCCACCGCCACCGCTACGAGGTCAACAACCAGTTCCGCGATCGGCTCGTCGCGAGCGGTCTCGTTGTCTCGGGCACGTTCCAGGAGGGACGGCTCGTCGAGATCGTCGAGCTTCCCGAGCACCCGTGGTTCGTCGCGAGTCAGTTCCACCCGGAGTTCAAGTCGCGTCCAACACGGCCGGCACCGCTCTTCACCGGCTTCGTCGGCGCCGCGCTCGAGCGGGCACGTACGCGTGGTGCCGTTGCGGTCGAGGCTGTTCGCTGAGCGACGTCACCCGACTCTTTCTCGAGTTGGCCGCGATCCCTAGCCCCCCGGGGGAGGAGCGGGTTGTCGCTGACCGTGTGATTGCCGAGCTGGAGGCGATCGGGATCGCGTGGGACGAAGACGACGCGGGCGCATCTATCAGCTCGACGATGGGCAACATCCTTTGCCGCGTTCCGGGCCGTGTGGGCGAGGGAACGCCGATCTTCCTTTGCGCGCACCTCGATACGGTGCCTCCGGATGGCCCGATCGAGCCCGTGATCGAGGACGGAATCGTCAGGAACGCCGGTGGCACGATCCTGGGGGCAGACGACAAGGCGGCGGTCGTCGTCATGCTCGAGGCTGTTCGCCGCATCGTGGCCGAGGGGAGGTCGCACGCCGGCGTCGAGTTGCTCTTCACGCCCAAGGAGGAGGTTGGCCTTCTCGGCGCGTATGCGTTCGATCAGACGCGACTCGAGGCACGCCTCGGCTACGTCTACGACCAGGCCGCCCCGATCGGTGAGATCATCCTCGGGGCGCCGTCCCAGAACGCAATCCGCGCGCGCTTCCACGGACGCGCCGCCCATGCGGGCATGTATCCCGAAGACGGGCGCTCTGCAATATTCGCGGCGGCCCGAGCGGTTGCGGACATGCGGCTCGGGCGAATCGACCACCAGTCGAGTGCCAACGTCGGTGTGATCTCCGGTGGGACTGCACGCAACATCGTTCCCGAATGGTGCACCCTCGAAGCCGAGGCGCGGTCACGCGACGCGAAGACCCTCGCGATTCTGATCCAGGAGATGCTCGACGCGATCGGTTTTGCAGCCAGCACGTCGGATTGCACTGCCGAGACGGAGATCGAGGAGACGTACCGTGGTTACACGTTTGCGGAGGACGAGCCTGCCGTCGTCCTCGCCGCCGAGGGGCTACGCCGCGCGGGCTACCAGCCGGTGACCGCGTTCTCGGGGGGTGGGGCAGATGCCAACGTCTTCAACGAGCGTGGCCTTCCCTGCGTGAACCTCGGGAACGGGATGGTTGATATCCACACCTCCGATGAGCGCATTGCGGTTGCCGACCTCGAGGGCATGGTCGAGGTGACGCTCGCGATCGTCGATGCGGCAAGGTGCCACTAGTGGTCTCTCCGGGAAATACGTACCGTCTTCCGCGGCTGCAAACGCTTCGCATGCCGTCGTCCTCGGTCGCACCCGTACAACCCGGTATGGGAGCTCCCTGCGTCCTCGGCCTGCTCGGTTTTCGCCGGCGAACCCAGCACGTATTTCCCGGAGAGACCACTAAATGGCGCTGACGCTCCGGTGGGGAACCGTCACGGCGGTGACACAGAGGCTCGATGAGCTGATTCGCTGCACGGTCGACGGCAACGAGTGTGTTGCCTACCCTCGCCAGACCGGCCCCGTCGAGATCGGCGACACCGTGCTCGTGAACACCCAGGCGCATGATCTCGAGCTCGGCTCCGGTGGCTTCGACGTGCTCTACGCGAACATGACGCGTGGGCTCGGGCTGCTCCCGCCACCGTCGGCCCACGTGATGACACTGCCGTACACGACCGGGCAGTCGGCTGCGGCGTGCGTCGAAGAGCACGACCGACTCGCCGATGATCTCGGCGGGATGCCCGTCGTGTGCTGCGGTCTCCACAGCCAGCTGGCGCCGGTCGTAGCGGGAATCGGTGCCGGGGTGCGGGTCGCGTACGCACAGGTCGCAGGCGGAGCCTTGCCCGTGTCGCTGTCCGACACGGTCCGAACACTCAAGATGAGGCAGTTGCTCGAGACGGCGGTCAGCGTGTCGCCGTGCTTCGATGGTGATGTTCAGGCGCTCACCATTCCATCCGCGTTGACCTGGGCGAAGGCGCGCGGGTTCGACGTGGTGGTCTGCGGGATCGGACCGGGCATCATTGGGACGGGATCCGTCTTCGGTCATGGCGGCCTCGCCGTCGCCGAAGCCGCGAATGCGGCTGCGGCGCTCGGCGGCCGAGCGATCGTCGCGGTTCGGTACTCGGGTGCCGATTCCCGGGAACGCCACCAGGGCGTCTCGCATCACACACGATCGGCTCTGCGACTCACGCTGGGTTCTCGTGCGGTGACCTGGCCGGCCGGCCTTGGCCCTGATGCCAGCCTGGGCGCAGTCGTCGAGATCGACGTCGAGGGGTGGCAGGAAGCATGCTCGGGGATCCCGCTCCGCCACATGGGGCGAGGGCCGGAGGAGGATCCCTGGTTCTTCGCATCCGCCTTTGCTGCCGGCCGCCATGCACGCGCGCTCCTCGCGTAATGGAGGAGCGGCGATTGGGGCCGGTCGTCGGTCTTGGGACGTACCAGACGTTCCTGGACGACGTGCAGCTCGCGAACGAGGTCGTCGGCGCCGCGATCGGCGCGGGGTCGACCGTGTACGACTCGTCTCCGATGTACGGGCCGGCGGAGGATTCGCTCGGTACAGCGCTTCGCGACCGTCGTGGTCAGGCCGTGGTCGCAACGAAGATCTGGGCCGAGTCGGTTGACGAGGGGCGCCGCCAGTACGCGGCACAGCTCGCGTTCTTCGGTCGCGTCGAGATCCAGCAGGTTCACAACCTCGTTGCGTGGCGCGAGCAGGTCGCCTGGATCGAGGTGGAGCGTGATGCCGGCCGGATCGATCGAATCGGGGTTACGCACTTCGACGCCGGCGGGGTGGACGGATTCGAGGAGGCGATGCGCAGTGGCAGCTTCGATTGCGTCCAGATCCCACTCAACCCGCTCGAGCGCGAATGCGAGAAGCGGGTTCTCCCACTCGCCGAGGAGCTCGGCCTCGCAGTGATCGTGATGAGACCGCTGGGTGGAGCGCGCGACAGGACGCTGCGACCCGGGCCTCCCTTGGAGGCGCTCGCGCCGCTACGTCCGTTCGGCGTCGAGACGTGGGCGCAGGCGCTTCTAAAATGGAGCCTCGCCGATCCTCGTGTGGATCTCGTGATCCCGGCGACCTCGAAGCCGGAGCGGGCGCGCGAGAATGCTGCGGCGGGCTTCGGCCCGGCGTTCGGGCCTGACGAGCGTCGCCTCGTCGAGGAACTTGCTGGCGCCTGACACGGTGCTCTGCTCCACGGTTGACGCATGGCTGCAGCCCGGATGTCCCGGCCCCGGGTCGGGGGTTCCGGTATCGTCCCGCCGCGATGCGGATCGGAGTTGCCAGGGAGATCAAGAGGCGCGAGTACCGCGTTGCTCTGACGCCCGCCGGAGCGCTCGAGCTCGTGCGACGAGGCAACGAGGTTCTGATCGAACAGGGAGCCGGTGAGGGATCAGGTTTCGCTGACACCGCCTACCAGGCCGTGGGCGCCCGCATCGAGTCGGTAGAGGACGTCTGGGGCGGTGCTGAGCTGCTGCTGAAGGTGAAGGAGCCGATCGCAGAGGAGTACGGACGGCTCCGCGAGGGCCTGACGCTCTTTACCTATCTGCACATCGCCGCGGATGAGCCGCTGACGCGAGCGCTCATCGACTCCGGAATCACGGCGATCGCGTACGAGACTGTCGAGAAGGCCGACCGCCAACTGCCGTTGCTCGCACCGATGAGCGAGGTCGCGGGACGCCTCGCGCCGCAGATGGGGGCCTGGTCGCTCGAGAAGGCGCACGGCGGGCGCGGGATTCTGCTCGGTGGGGTTCCCGGAGTTCCGCCGGCGAGGGTCGTAATCCTCGGCGGCGGCGTCGTTGGCCTCAACGCGGCGATCATCGCGCTCGGGATGCAGGCTGACGTATGGGTACTCGACAAGTCGGTCGAGCGAATGCGCGATCTCGAGATCGCACTCGATGGGCGAGTGACCCTCGCGATGTCGAACCGGCTGCAGATCGAGGAGGTGCTCGCGGAAGCCGATATGGTCATCGGCGCCGTGCTCGTTCCCGGCGCGATCGCCCCGAAGCTCGTAACACGCGAGATGCTCGGCCTGATGCGCCCGGGCTCGGTGCTCGTTGACGTCGCGATCGATCAGGGGGGATGTTTCGAAACATCCCACGCGACGACGCACGACGATCCGGTGTTCGAGGTCGACGGAATCGTCCACTACTGCGTCGCCAACATGCCGGGGGCGGTTCCTGTGACGGCGACGAAGGGACTGACGAACGTGACCTTGCCGTACGTCGAGGCTCTTGCCGAGAAGGGTGTGGCAAGAGCGATTGCGGACGATCCGACGCTTGCCAAGGGCGTCAATGTTGTCGCCGGCAAGATCACGTATGAGGCCGTTGCGGAGGCACACGGTCTCGACTTCGTCCCGCTCGCCGACGCACTGTAGAACTCGATCAGACCACGACGCCTCTTGGCGTCTACTGCTCAGGTCTTGTCGGGGCTGACGCTTCGCCGTTTTCGTCGGCGAGATCCTCACCACGAGGTACGTGACCCCGGCGGAGAGGGCGAGGATCGAGCAGACGTAGAACACCAGCTCGAGCAGTCCAAGAACGGTTCGCATGTCGTACGTAGACTACCGGCATGCCGCGGGCCTGCGTGATTGTGCTCGATGCCGTCGGTGCGGGGGAGTTGCCGGATGCTGCCGAGTGGGGGGATGAGGGCTCGGACACGCTCGGGAACGTCGCCCGCGCCGTCGGTGGTCTCGACCTGCCCAACCTCGAGGCGCTCGGCCTCGGGAACGTCGAGCCGCTAGAGGGTTGCCCGCCGCAGCCGGGTGCGCCTGCCGTTGCAGGGAGGCTGCTCGAGCGCTCGAAGGGCAAGGACACGACCGCCGGCCACTGGGAGCTGATGGGCATCGTCACGGCGGTTGCATTCCCGACCTACCCGTACGGCTTCCCGGACGACGTGATCGACCCCTTCATGAATCGCACGGCGCGCGGCGTGCTCTGCAACAAACCTGCCTCGGGAACCGAGGTGATCCTCGAATACGGCGAGCAGCATCAGACGACAGGGAAGTGGATCGTCTACACGTCGGCCGACTCGGTCTTCCAGATTGCCGCGCACGAGGAGACGATCCCTCTCGAGGAGCTCTACGACGCCTGTCGCGCGGCGCGAGAGATCCTCACGGGCAAGCACGCGGTCGGGCGGGTCATCGCCCGCCCGTTTATGGGAATGCCCGGGAAGTACGAGCGGACTCCGAATCGCCACGATTTTTCGCTCGAGCCACGACGCCCGAACTACCTGAGCGCGATCCGGGACGCCGGTTTCACGACCTACGGCGTCGGGAAGATCTCCGACATCTTCGCCGGGTGCGACATCGACGAGTCGTTCCCGACCAAGTCGAACGTGGACGGCATCAACCGTACGATCGAGTTGCTCGAGAACATTGACGACGGCTTCGTGTTCACGAACCTCGTCGAGACCGATCAGCTCTGGGGCCACCGCAATGATCCCGTGAACTTCCATCGCTGCCTGCAGGACTTCGACCGGCGGCTCCCCGACATTCTCGAGACGCTTCGCAACGGTGATCTCCTGATCATCACGTCCGACCACGGATGCGATCCAACGACGCCGTCGAGCGACCACTCGCGCGAGCACGCGATGCTGCTCGCGTACGCGGCAGGGCGAAACGCCGCGGGGCGCATTCACGAGGATGGCGAGTTCGGTGACGTCGGTGCGACGATCTGTGCGTGGCTGGGTGCGAAGCACCCGGGCAAGGGCGCTCCCGGGACACCGATCATCGAGCCGTGAACATCGACGATGCGGCTGTCGTGCGCGCCAAGCACGCGAACGTCCGGCGCTCCGTTCGCTCAGGGATCGTGATCGCCGGAGAGTCGAACGCCGACCGCGTGCCCGACGACGTGGGGCCGGTGCGTGCCGGCCCCCGGGTCACCGTGTTCGTCGCGGAGCAAACGAGAGCGGTACCCCATGCGGCTCGTGTGGCACCTCTGTTAGAACGGAATCGGTGATACATCCTCTAGACCTGATCGAGCGAAAGCGCAACGGTGAAGAGCTTCCCGCCGACGAGCTTGCCGAATTCGTGCTGGCGTATGCACGTGACGAAGTGCCCGAATACCAGATGGCTGCCTGGTGCATGGCCGTCTACTTTCAGGGGATGACGTCGGCCGAGACGTTCGCGCTTACCGACGCGATGGTCCGCTCCGGTGAGACGGTCGACCTCGGGGCGGCCCTCGGGCGCAAAGTCGTCGACAAGCATTCGACCGGTGGCGTAGGCGACAAGACGTCGATTGCGGTCGGGCCGATCGTTGCCTCCTGTGGGGTTCCGCTCGGGAAGATGAGCGGCAGAGGGCTTGGGCACACCGGTGGGACCCTCGACAAACTGGAGTCCATCCCGGGATTTCGAGTCGAGCTGACCACCGACGAGATGATCGCGCAGCTCCGCGACGTCGGGGTGGCGATCGTCGGCCAGACCGCAAATCTCGTTCCCGCCGACAAGAAGCTCTACGCCCTCCGCGACGTGACGGCGACCGTTGACATCGTGCCCCTGATCGCGTCATCGATCATGTCCAAGAAGCTCGCGGCAGGGGGTGACGCCGTCGTGCTCGACATCAAGGTCGGAGACGGCGCCTGGATGAAAACCCTCGAAGATGCGCGTGTGCTTGCACACGAGATGCTCGAGCTCGGCCATCGAGGTGGCATGGAGGTCACGTGCCTTCTCACCGATATGGATCAGCCTCTCGGGCGGGCAGTTGGTAACGCACTGGAGATCCGGGAGGCGATCGATACCGTCCGCGGAGAAGGCCCCGCCGATTTCACGGAGCTCGTGCTCGACGCGTGCGCTCGCCTGCTCGCGTACTCCGACCTGGGGATCGACGTCGAGGAAGGCCGACGACGGGCCGAGGCCGCCGTCGCCGATGGCACGGCGTACGCGACCTACGAGCGGTGGATCCGGGCGCAGGGCGGAGATCCAGACCCGCGGGCGCTACCCGAGGCGCCAGTGCGGCTCGCCGTCACAGCACCCAGGGACGGAGTCGTCGCGCGCGTCGGCGCTCTTGCCGTGGGCGTTGCCGTGCTCGAACTCGGTGCCGGTCGCTGGACAAAGGCGGACGCGATCGACCCCGCGGTCGGTGTGCTCTGCTTCGCCAAGCGCGGTGACACGGTGCTCGCTGGAGACGATCTCGCCGAGGTGCATGCCCGGGACGACGCTGCCGCTGCCGCCGCCGCAGACGCGATCCTCGCGGCCTACACGATCGCCGACGAAGCGCCTGCAGCACGAGGCATCGTCCTCGACGTCGTCACCTGAGCGACCGCTCGGGTCGAGGGCCCTTCGGGGCAACTCCTGGGGCAAGGACTCCTGGGGAAAGGACTCCTGGGGAAATCACGGCCCTCCCGCCTAGACTGGGCACGTGCCCGAGCTTCCCGAGGTCGAGACGGTACGCCGCGCGATTGCGCCGATCCTCGAAGGGGCGTGCCTCGAGGACGTCGAAATCCGCGACGCGCGTCTCGTGCGGCCGTTCGATCCCGGCGTTGTCGCAGCAGCGCTCGTCGGGGAGCGGGTGGTGGACGTCGGTCGGCGTGGCAAGTATCTGATTGTGGGGTTCGATTCCGGTCGCTCGCTGCTCGTTCACCTCCGGATGACGGGGTCATTGCGCTACGCGAGTCAAGGAGCGTTGGCCGACGATCCTCACACACGCGCTGTTCTCAGGTTAGACAATGGATCGGACGTCGCCTATCGCGACGTTCGGCGCTTTGGCACCTGGGAACTCTTCGAACAAGGCGACCTCGGCCCGTATCTCGAGGCGCGCCTCGGCCCGGAACCGCTCGGGCCGCTATCGGCTACACAGCTCGGCGTACGGCTCGAAGGAAGGCGCGCGCCGCTCAAGAGCGCGCTCCTCGACCAACGCACGATCGCAGGGCTCGGAAATATCTACGTCGACGAGGCGCTGTGGATCAGCTGCCTGCATCCCCTCCGCGTCGCGGGGAGCCTCGACGCCACGGAGCTAGGCCGGCTACATCGGGCGATCCGCAGCGTCCTGCGCAAGGGGATCGAGCGCCAGGGATCGACGCTCCGCGACTACGCCCAGCCCGACGGAAGCTACGGCTCGATGCAGGACGAGTTCCGGGCGTACGGGCGCGGGGGAGAGCCGTGCGACCGTTGCGGTGCACCGCTCGTCCGCATCGTGGTTGGCGGGCGCACGACGACGTACTGTCCGGACTGCCAGCGGTTGCCGGCGCAACGGACGTGACGAGGAGCCGCTACGCGGCGAACCGCTCGGCGAGTGCGCCCGTGCGGTTGAGCGCAGAGAGCTCGTCGTAGCCACCGATCGGCTCGCCGTCGATCACAACGAGCGGCACCGTCCACTGGCGGCTGAGCTCGTAGACCCGCTGGCGAAAGCCAGGATCGTCGTCGAGAGAAACGTCGTCGTACGCGAGGCCGAGGTCGTCCAGGAGTGCCTTCGCGCGAATGCAATACCCGCACCACGCGGTCGTATAGAGGACGATAGCGGGCACCAGGGAGCATAAACGCCTGCATCTGGGCGGCTATTCCCGCTCGAACGACGAGCGGCCTCGTCCGCTCCGGCCATGACCACTCGTACACTGGAGCCATGGCTCGATCGACCACCAGCGAGGCCGTCATCCTCCGCTCCTTCCGCCTCGGCGAGGCCGACCGCATCCTGCACCTCTATACCGAGGATCGGGGGCGGGTCGGCGCGGTGGCGAAGGGAGTCCGCAAGACGAAGTCACGTTTCGGCGGCCGGCTCGAGCCGTTCTCCCACGTCGAGCTCGTGCTGCACCAGGGTCGCGGCGACCTCGACACCGTCACGGGCGCCTCTCTCGTGCGCTCGCACGACCGCATCCGTTCGGAGCCGTACCGCCTCCAGGTCGGGATGATCGGGCTCGAGGCGATGTTGAAGCTCTTCACCGAGCAAGAGGCGAACGAGAAGGCCTTCACGGCGCTGACGCGGTTTCTCGACGCCCTCGACCAGGCCCCGTTGCAGCGTGGCTCACGCGCGGCACTCGACCCGGTTGTGCTCTCTTTTCAGCTCAAACTGCTCTGGGTGTCGGGCTACATGCCTCACCTGGAGACCTGCGTCGAATGTGGCGGAGCCGATCCGCTCGTCGCGTTCCTTCCGGCTGCGGGCGGCGGTGCATGTAGCGCCTGCGACCCGGGCGGGATCGCGATCTCGCCCGAGGGTGTGCACGGAATGCGACTCCTCCTTCACTCACCCATAGCCGCTGCGGCGACCGC
>JAYTJO010000396.1:0-6862 GCA_043730975.1 Thermoleophilia bacterium
TGACCCGCCAGCCGTCCTCCATCGCCGCCACCACGGAGGGATAGGGTGCCTCGTCGAGGTCGCCGGAGCGATGCACCCGGCCCGTGCCGCTGTACCGCGACCAGGCACGCGCGGGACTCGCCAGGTCGGAGTTCTCCGAGTAGAGAAAGAGGAGCTCCTGGCGGGTTGTGCTCATTTGGAAATAATTTATTCCGAGGCGAAGAATGCTTTTCCTCGTGTAGTATATACCAATGGACGTTGGCAGACGCGTTGCCCGGAGAGCAGTCGCCGTTCGCGCATCGGTGAACGAGCGCGACGCGTTCCGACACCGTTGGTACGGTCCTGCCATGGGCCCCGTCAGGCAGTGCGACGCATGAACCCGATGGTGGTCGCTACGGAGTGTAGGTCGTGACGGCAGCCGGACAGCCGGTCGATTCGCAACGGCGGAGCCTGACGGACAAGGCCTACGACCACGTCCGCACGAGCATTCTCCGTGGAGACCTTTCCGTGGGCACGATCATCGCGGAGGCCAAGCTCGCGGGCGAGCTCGGCATCTCGAAGACGCCGATGCGCCAGGCGCTCCAACTCCTCCGCACGGAGGGACTGCTCGAGGTCGGCCCACGCAGGCAGCTCGTCGTGCGTGGCTTCTCCGCGGGGCACCGCAATGAGGTTCTGCGCGTTCGCGAGGCGCTCGAGGAGATCGCCGTCGAGACAGCCTGCCGCGTGATCACGCTCGAGCAGATCGACCAGCTCCAGCTCACGCTGCTCCGGCAGAAACGGGCTGTCGACGCGCACAACGAGGAGGACTTTCTCGTCCTCGACGAGGAGTTCCACATCCAGATCGCCCAGGGGGCAAATCTTCCAATCGTCGCACAACTCCTCGAGCAGATGCGCGGGTTCGCACGGCTGATGCGACTCGGCCGCACGCAGCCGCCCGAGCATCTGCAGGACATCCTGGAAGAGCACACGCGGATCGTCGAGGCGCTCGAGCAGCGGGATGTCAACGCTGCGCTGCGGGCCCTCAACGACCACCTTCACCACTGGGACCACCTGCTGTCGCCGACCGAACTGGAGTCGACCCACTCTCCTTTGCCCTCATGAACATCGAGCGCGTCGATGTCTTCGGCTACGACCTGAGCTACGTTCACGGCCGCTACGTGATGTCGGGCGGGCGGGTGATCGAGACGCTGCTGAGCACGGTGGTGCGTGTCACTACTACGAGTGGTGTCGAGGGGTTTGGCGAGGTGTGTCCGCTCGGGCCGGCGTATCTGCCTGCTTTCGATGTCGGTGCGAGGGCTGCGCTTGGTGAGCTTGCGCCCGCCGTGCTCGGCGTCGAGGCGGGCAATCTTGGAGCGATCAACGCCGCCATGGATACGGCGCTGATGGGGCACGGCTACGCGAAGAGCGCGATCGATACGGCCTGTTGGGATGCGCTCGGTCGGTCCGTCGGTCTGCCGGTCTGCGACCTTCTCGGCGGTCGGCTGTCGGAGGCGTTCCGGCTCTACTTCGCGGTGCCGCTCGGTTCGGTCGAGGAGATGACGGCGTACGTCCAGGCGAGGCGAGAGGAGGGGATCCACCGCTTCCAGCTCAAGATCGGCGCCGACCCGTACGAGGACGCGGCTCGCACCCGTAGCGTCGTCGTCGCGACAGGCCCCGAAGACATCATCGTCGCCGATGCCAACGGCGGGTGGCGCCTCCAGGACGCGGTGGTTGCGGCGCGCTTGCTCGACGGCCTCGAGCGCGTCTTTTTCGAGCAGCCGTGCCCGACGCTCGAGGAGTGCCTGATCGTGCGGGAGCGGACGACGCTGCCGATGGTGCTCGACGAGTGCATCACCGATGTTCAGTCCTTGCTGCGCGCTTACGAGGCGAAGGCGATGGAGGCGTTTAACCTGAAGATCTCCAAGGTCGGGGGGTTGACGCAGGCGAAGCTCATGCGCGACCTCGCAGTCGAGCTCGGACTCCGCGTAACGATCGAGGACACGTGGGGAGGAGACCTCGTCACGGCTGCGGTCTCGCACCTGGCGGCGAGCACGCCGCCGGACACGCTGTTTACCGTCTCGTTCATGAACGACTGGACGAACGAGCACATCGCCGGTCACGAGCCGCGCTCGCACAACGGCTTCGGCTCCGCCCCGACCGGAGCCGGGCTCGGGATCGACGTCGACGTCTCCGCCCTCGGCACACCGCTCCTCAGCGTGACCGCATGAACGAGGATCTGCTTCGCCGCATCAGCAACGCCTTCGGGATCTCGGGGTTCGAGGACGACATCCAAGCGGTCGTGACAGCCGAGCTCGACGCCTCGTGTGACGAGACGCGCCGGGACAGGATGGGGAACGTCATCGGGCTCAAGCGTGCCGCGACGATCCCGGCTGGCGCCGAGCGAGCCCCCCGTGTCGTCCTCGCCGCACACGCGGACGAGATCGGGATGATGGTCAAGTACATCGACCCGCAGGGGTTCATCTTCTTCCAGGCGGTCGGTGGCCTCCAGCCGATGGCGATCACCTCGCAGCAAATCACGATTCACGGACGGGAACCCGTGCGGGGCGTGATCTGCCCGGCCGACGAGACCGTTCAGAGCCCCCTCAAGCTCGACGATCTCGTCATCGACGTCGGGCTCTCGCGCGAGGAGGTCGTAGCACGCGTCGAGGTCGGTGACCCGATCTCGTTCTCGCAGGAGCTCGTGCAGCTCAACCCGGGCGTCTACCTGGGGCGCAACTTCGACGACCGGATCGGCACCTTCTGCATGCTCGAGGCGATGAGCCGGGTCGGGCCGACGCAGGTCGACGTCTACGCGGTCAGCACGGTGCAGGAGGAGCTCGGCGTACGAGGCGCCTGGCCCGCGGCCCACTCAATCGAGCCGGACATCGGGATCGCGCTCGACGGCAGCGTCTCCCGGGGTGGTGGCGTCTGGTCAGACCCGCAGGCCCGGACGTGCGACCTTGGCCTCGGAACGGGCATCTACGTCTACGACCGGCTCACGATGCCCGACCGGCGGCTCGTCGGGTTCCTCGCCTCCCTATGTGAGGAGCACGGCATCCCGTTCCAACGAAACGTCGGCGGCGGCACCGATGCCTCGGCGCTGCAACGAACCGGAGCCGGGGCTCTTGCGACGACGATTGGCGCGCCCGTCCGCTACATGCACTCGACAATCCAGCTCTGCCACGCGGACGACATCGAGGCGACGATCCGCCTCCTGACCGTCTTCCTCGAGCACGCCCACGAGCTCGAGGTCTGACCGAACCATGCTGATCACCCGGGTCGCCTCCACGCCCGTCAGGCTGGCCGCCTCACTGCCTCTCTACACATCGGAGGACGAGGGCACCACTGTCCACGCGGACGGAAAGCGGAGCCGGGTCACGCCGAAGCGGCCCACTCCGGTGCTCGAGTACGTCCTCGTCCGCATCGAGACGGACGCCGGCGTCACCGGTATCGGAGAGGCGCAGGCGGATATCGGGTTCTTCGGCGACACCGTCGAGGAGATTCAGTTTGCGATCGACGACTACCTGGGACCACAGCTGATCGCCAAGGACGCACGCGATCGCGAGTACCTGATGGGCCTGATCGACTACCGCGGCAACTCGTGCGCGCGATCGGCGATCGACATGGCTCTCCACGACCTGCTCGGCAAGGCGCTCGGCTCCTCGGTCGGCGTGCTCATAGGTGGGGCGCACCGGACGCGGGTCATGGTGGCGATCGAGATCGCTGCAGGTCCTCCCGACGCGATGGCGGCTGCCTGCGTCGAGCTGATGGCCCACGGCGTACGGGCGTTCAAGCCGAAGATCGGCCGCAACGCCGACAGCGACGTAGCCCGGCTGCGCGCCATTCGCGAGGCGGTCGGGCCCGACGTCTCGATCCGCGCCGACGCCAACCAGGGGTACAGCGTCAAGGAGGCGATCCGACTCTGCCGCCTCGCCGAGAAGCACGACGTCGGGCTGGAGCTCCTCGAGCAACCCGTCGCCGCCTGGGATCTACAGGGAATGGCGCACGTGCGCCGCTCCGTCGACACGCTGATCGAGGCCGACGAGAGCTGTTACACGATCCACGACGCGATGCAGATCGTGCGCCACGAGGCTGCCGACGTCCTCAACGTCAAGCTCGCGAAGGCTGGCGGACTGCTGAACGCGAAGAAGATCGCCGCGATCGCCGAGGCCGCCGGGTTACGCTGCGTGCTCGGGACGGCGTTCGGGCTCGGCCCCGAGATCGCCGCGAAGCTCCATCTCGCCTCGGCCACGATGGCCGTCGTCGACGCCGTCGAGTTCACCGAGCTCTCGCTCCACCCGAACCTGCTCGCGCCGCCGCACGACGAGCTGCTCGCACTCCCTCTCGAGGACGGCTGCCTGCCCGTGCCCACGGGCCCGGGCCTCGGGATCGTCCTGGACGACGACTCGGTCGAGGCCCACCGGCTCAGCTAACCCCGCAGGCCGAGGAGTAGCGCTCCGGGCCGTTCATCTCCAGCCATCTCCGTCGGGGAACCGGTAGCGGTCGAGCGACTCGCCGTGGATCTCCGCGCTGTAACCGGGTGTCTCCGGCACGACGTACGCGGCGTTCCGGATCTCGACGGGCGAGACGAAGTGCTCGTGGAGGTGGTCCGCGTACTCGACGACCCTGTCCGTGACATCGGGCGCGACGGAGATCGCGTCGAACAGTGCGAGATGTTGGACGTACTCGCACAGGCCGACGCCGCCTGCGTGCGGACAGACCGTGATACCGCGCTGCGCCGCCATGAACAGCACGGAGAGAACCTCGTTGACCCCACCGAGCCGTGCTGAGTCGATCTGGCAGTAGCGGATCGCCTCGGCCTGGAGGAGCTGCTTGAACATGACGCGGTTGTGGACGTGCTCCCCGGTCGCGACGCCGATAGGGTCGATCGCCCGCGCGATGCGCGTGTGCCCGAGGATGTCATCGGGGCTCGTCGGCTCTTCCATCCAGAGCGGGTTGAACGCGGCAAGCTCCAGGGTGCGGTCGATTGCTTCGTCCACGCTCCACACCTGATTCGCGTCCATCATGAGGAATCGCTCGTCGCCGATCTCCTCGCGGAGGATTTCTGCCCGCCTCAGGTCGACGGCGGGATTGGAGCCGACCTTCATCTTGAGGTGAGTCCATCCCTCGGCCACCGCCTCGCGGCAGAGTGAACGCATCTTGTCGTCGTCATAGCCGAGCCAGCCGGCGGACGTCGTGTAGGCGGGGACGCCGCTCTCGGTGAGCGCTCGCTCGCGCTCCACTCGGCGGGGCCGTGTCGCTCCCAGGCGGTCGACGACCCAGTCGGCGGTGATCTCATCACTGATGTACCGATAGTCGATGCACGCGGCGAGCGCCTCGGGCTCCATGTCGCAGAGCACTCTCCACAGCGGCTTCTCTTCGAGCTTTGCCCGCAAATCCCAGACGGCGTTGACGACAGCGGCTGTTGCGAGGTGGATCACACCCTTCTCGGGGCCGATCCAGCGGAGCTGGCTATCGCCCGTGAGCTCCTTCCAGAAGCTGCCAAGGTCGTCGAGGACGCCGGCGACGGAGCGTCCTATGAGCAACGGAGCGAGGGCGTCGACCGCCTTGACACAAATCTCGTTCCCACGTCCGATCGTGAACGTGAAGCCGTGACCTTCGAGGCCGTCGTCCGCGTCGGTACGCAGGACGACGTACGTTGCCGAGTAGTCCGGCTCCGGGTTCATGGCGTCCGAGCCGTCGAGGTGAAGCGAGGTCGGGAAGCGGAGGTCGGTGACGTCGACGGCGGTGAACCGTGCACTGCCGGACGCGTGCACCGTCACACACCTGCAAACGCGTTGAAGCCGCCGTCGACCGGAACGACTACACCGGTGACGAAACGGGCGCCGTCCGAGACGAGCCAAATCACTGTCGAGACGAGATCACCGGGCTCGCCGAAGCGGGAGAGGGGTGTCCGATCGATGATCGTATGGCCGCGGGGAGTGAGGTCGCCGCCTTCGCCGATCAGAAGGGTCCGATTCTGTTCGCCGACCACGAAGCCGGGCGCGATCGCATTGACGCGGATGCCCGTTCCGCGGCGGGCAAGCTCGACGGCGAACCACCGCGTGATGCTTTCGACACCCGCCTTGGCGGCGCCGTACCCTCCGACTCGCGTCATTGCGCGCGTGGCTGCCATCGAGGAGACGTTGACGATCGAGCCGCCGGACGAGGGCAGCATCACGGCGCCGAAGACGCGGATCGGCAGCAACGTTCCCAGCAGGTTGAGGTCGACCACATCGCGATAGGCCTCGATCGGGACGTCGAACGGCGAGGCATCATCGGGCACGGTCGCGGCCGTGACATTGCCACCGGCGCAGTTGACGAGAACGTTGATGGCGCCGAACCGCGATAGGATCTCGTCTCGCGCAGCTTCGAGCGCGGCTGCGTCGAGCACGTCGGCCTGGACGCCTATGGCCTCGAGGCCCATCGCGGCGATGCGGTGCACGGTCGCGTCGAGCCGGTCGGAGTTGCGCGCCAGCACGGCAACCCGCGCGCCGGCCGCGGCGAGCCCCTCGGCGAGGGCGGAGCCGATCGCGCCGGTTCCCCCCGTCACGACGGCTACCCGTCCCTCGAGCGAGAAGAGGGTGTCGGCCATTCGTTCTTACCTAGCCGATCAGGACGGCGCGGATCGGCGAGCCCGAGCCGCCGCGGATTCGCAGGGGAAGGCCGAGGAAGGCGCCACGCACCGGCGCGGCGCCCAGTCCGATCAGCCCTTCGAAGAGGAGGATCTCGTGCGGCAAGAAGACCTGATTGTGCCCGACGGCCGAGGTGATCGTTCCATCCACGACCGCGGCGTCGCAGGTCGCCGTATCGGAGCCGACGCCTATGACGCCGCGACCTGCAAGGTATGTACACGCATTCTCGGCGAGTCCGGGAGCGTTCCTGATCCACCACAGTCGCTCGT
>JAYTJO010000397.1:0-6510 GCA_043730975.1 Thermoleophilia bacterium
GGGCGTTCCCAGAGAGGAAGACGAGGCCCGCCGTGACGTGACCTCGGCCTTCAAGATCGTCCAGCTCCTCGATCACGACCCGGGGGTCGACGACGCAACCTGCACCGATCGCAGACGCCTTGCCGGCGACGATGCCCGAGGGAATCTGGCGGATCTTGTAGGTCTCGCCGTCGACGACGATCGTGTGCCCGGCGTTCGGCCCGCCCTGGTATCGGCAGACGAGGTCGGAGTCCTGGGCGAGCAGGTCGACGATCTTGCCCTTGCCCTCGTCGCCCCACTGCGCACCGACGATGACGGTGGCTGGCACGCGAGTCAGTCTATCGCGGATACCCACGGTGACTCGGTAGAACCCGGTGGCGGCTCGAGGCTAGCTTGCGACGCTGACGCTCTCGAGCACGACTCCCTGCGCCCGTGGGTCTGCGAGGTCGTCGTCGAGCCGTGCCACGACCTCTGCTCCCTCGGCTGCGGTGCCTCGGGCTGCGTCGTCGAAGTGCTCGCTGAAGTGCTCCGGCGTGAAGTGCGAGAGCGCACCGAGCCAGACCTTGATCTGTGTCACGCGGACACCACCCTGGGCCGCCGCGACTCCGAGGATCTTCGACATCAGGTCGTCCATGAGCGCCTTCTCATGCATCGTCTGCTCCTCCTGCGATCTCTGCGAGTACCGATTCGTGCCGCTCCCTCGACGCCGATCACGATCACGCGGTGTGGCGCCCGCCCGAGCGCTCGCCCGAGCTCGAGAGCGTCGGAGACCGAGAACGCGTGCGTCGAGGCTAGGCCGAGATCGGCGGGGAGTGGCCCATCGCCCGGTTCGACACGATGGACCGTGCCGGCTGCGGCACCCGAAGACACCGCATCGACGATCACGACGAGATCGAGACCTGCCCAGGCATCGAGCAACCGCGTCGGCTCATCGTCGCAGTCGAGCACCGTAGCGCCGGCCGCACGTAGCCTGTCCGCGACGAGGGGGCCTACGGCATCGTCGCCGCGAAAGCGGCTACCCAGGCACGCGGCCGCTCTCACGTGCGTTCGATTTCGAGCTTGAGGAAGTGCGTGGCGCAGGAGATGCACGGGTCGTAGTTGCGGATCGTCTGCTCGCACCGGTGGCCGAGCTCGGCGTCGGACAGGTGGAGCGACGCCTTGACCACCCCGACGAGATCCTCCTCGATCGTCTTCTGATTCTGGGAGGTCGGGGGCACGATCTTCGCGTCGAGGATCGTTCCCACATCGTCGATCTCGTAACGATGCCAGCAGATTCCACGCGGCGCCTCGGTACACCCGTAGCCTGTCCCGGCCCGGGGTATTGCTTCGACGAACGGCTCGGCGGGCGGCACGTACTGCGCGATGATCCGGAGCGCCTCGTCTGCGGCGTAGACCGTCTCGACGGCGCGCACGACGATGCTGCGGAACGGGTTGCGCACGACATCACCGAGGCTGACCTCGTCGGCGATCTCGCGTGCGAGCGGCGAGAGCTCGGCCGCGTTGAGCGCGTAGCGCGCCAGTGGCCCGACGAGATAGTTCCCGACGCCCGCGAGCGTCGAGTGCAACGCATTCGACCGCTCGACGTGCGTCTCGGTGAAGTGCTGCTCGTACTCCGAGACCTCGATATCGAGACCGGTGCTCGAGACGATCCGGCCGCGCTCGATCGGGTACTCGTCCGGCTGCCGGAGGGCCACGAACGCGTAGTCCTGCTCGAAGTCCGGGAACTCGAAGCCGGCCACCCAGCGCGTGAACTCGACGGCAGCCTCACGGGCCCACTCGAGCTCCGGCACGAGCGTGGCGAGCTCGGCCCGCGTCGGTGCCCGGTACATGCCGCCGACACGGAGGTTGACCGGGTGGACGGCCCGCCCGCCGACGACGTCCATGATCGTGTTGCCCGCCTTCTTCAGGCGAAGCGCCATCTCGGAGGAACGCGCATCGTCGACATGCTCGTCGGTGATCCGCTGCCTCGCATCTGCTGAATACCGGCGAAGCGAGCGACGCGCCGCCCGATGCGGGAACCCACTATCCTCTCATCGTGGCCGACGATTGGAGAGTGCGGGTCGAACTCGCGGATGAGGGAGCGCGGAAGGAATTCACGCGACTCCTTCAGGACGGGCTGAGCCCGCTCGGCGCCGACCTAGCGCAGCCGCTCCAGGGTGGGCACGTTTCGATCTCCGGCGACGACGAGAACCTCTTTGTCTACGCGGACTCGCCGCAGCAGGCCGAGAGCGCCCACGCCGTGATTCTCTCCGAGCTCGAGCACCACGGAGTCGTTGCGACAACGAGCACCGTCGAGCACTGGCTCGCGAACGAGGAGCGATGGGACAACGAACCGGCCGACGACACGTGGGAGGGCGAAGTCACGGACAAGGGCTACGCCCCGTGGGAGGTGCGCGTCGAGTGTCACTCGCGCCACGAGGCAGTCGCGCTGGAGTCCACGCTCGAGAGCGAGGGGTACCAGCCCATCCGCCAGTGGTCGCATCTGATCGTGGGCGCGGCCACTCGCGAGGAAGCCGACGCGCTCGCAGCGCGACTGAACGGTGAGGTACAGACGGGTGGCGCTGTCGTGTGGGAGGAAGCGATCGACTCTCACGTCGTGCGTCCGTTCGTTTTCTTCGGCTAGGACGCGTCGCGGGCAAACGATGGATGCCGATCTCGACCCACTCGAGCAGCACCTCCTCGCGGCCATCGTCGCGCTCGAGCCGTCAGTCCAGGCCGGCCCCGCGGCACCCGTGGCCGAGACACTCTGGGCGGCGCAGATCGCGAGCCGCAACTGTGATTTCGCGGCGCGGTGGCTCCAGAAGGAGGGTCGTAGCTTCTACACGATCGGTTCGGCGGGCCACGAGAGTAACGCCGCTGTCGCTCTCGCCCTCCGGCCGACGGATCCCGCGCTGCTCCACTACCGCTCGGGCGCCTTCTATCTCGCGCGCGCGACCCAGGTTGGCCGGGACGGCGTGCCGGACATCATGGAAGGGGTCACCGCGTCGATCGACGAGCCGATTGCAGGCGGGCGCCACAAGGTCTTCGGCCATCACGACCTTGCCGTGATTCCGCAGACATCCACGATCGCGTCACACCTACCTCGAGCGGTCGGCGTCGCGATTGCGATCGATCGCGCCCGGAAACTCGGCGTCGAGTGCGCGTGGCCGAGCGATGCGATCGTCGTGTGCAGCTTCGGCGACGCATCGCTCAACCACGCGACGGCGCAGGCCGCGTTGAACACGACTGCTCACGCGGCTCACCAGCACCTGCCCGTGCCTCTGCTCTTCGTCTGCGAGGACAACGGCCTCGGGATCAGCGTTCCGTCTCCCGAGGGTTGGGTCGCCGGAACGCTGTCGAGCCGACTCGACCTACGCTACGAGGTAGTGCAAGGGGACGATCCGGAAGCGGCGCTCGCGACAGCCACGGAGCTGGCCGCCTGGGTACGCGAGCACCGACGCCCTGCCGTCCTTCACCTTCGCACCGTCCGCTACCTCGGCCACGCGGGCGCCGATGTCGAAGCCGCCTACCGCTCACCTCACGACGTGCGTGCGGATCTCGATCGCGACCCTCTGCTCGCAACGGCGATCTG
Organism: Thermoleophilia bacterium; assembly: GCA_043730975.1. Classification (GTDB taxonomy): domain Bacteria; phylum Actinomycetota; class Thermoleophilia; order Gaiellales; family Gaiellaceae; genus Gaiella. Next base: position 3,551 of record JAYTJO010000397.1, read on the forward strand.
GCTCGTGGCGACGGGCGCCCGGACGGGACACCAGCTTGCAGACGAGTACCTCGAGAGCCGGGCGCGGGTGCGAGAAGTGGCGCTGCATGCTGCCCGCCGCCCCCAGCTCGGGAACGCAGCAGACGTGATGCGGCCGCTCGCGTCGCGCTCACCGGAAGCCGTGGCGGAGCTGACGCGGGACTCTGCCTCTGGTGGTGAGCCTCTGACCCTTGCCCTCGCGATCAACGGCGCGCTCGCGGACGTCCTCGACCGGCACCCGGAAACGCTCCTCTTCGGCGAAGACGTCGCCGCGAAGGGCGGCGTCTACGGCGTCACACGGGGGCTCCATGCCCGGTTCGGAGCGGGTCGCGTCTTCGACACGCTGCTCGACGAGACGTCGATCCTCGGTCTCGCCCTCGGCTCCGCGGTCAGTGGATTCGTGCCGATGCCGGAGATCCAGTACCTCGCCTACCTTCACAACGCGGAGGATCAGCTTCGTGGTGAGGCGGCGACGCTGCAGTTTTTCTCGCAGGGCCAGTACCGCAACGGGATGGTCGTGCGGATCGCCGGGTACGGCTACCAGAAGGGGTTCGGCGGTCACTTCCACAACGACGACTCGGTCGCCGTGCTCCGGGACATCCCCGGTCTCGTGATCGCCTCACCCTCCCGTCCCGACGACGCCGCCGCGATGCTGAAGACGTGTGTCGCCGCTGCAAAGATCGATGGCAGCGTGTGCGCGTTCCTCGAGCCGATCGCCCTCTACCACACACGTGATCTGTACGAGGACGGGGACGGCGGCTGGCTCGCGACGCCGACTGCCGAGCATGTGCCGTTCGGGTCGGCCCGCACCTACGGCAACGGACGGGACCTGACGATGCTGACGTGGGGCAACGGTCTCCTGATGTCGCTCCGGGTGGCCCGGCGTCTCGAGGAGCGCGGGATCCGCGCTCGAGTCGTCGACCTGCGCTGGCTGGCTCCGCTCCCGATCGAGGACATCGCACGGGAGGCGGTCGCAACCCAGCGCGTGCTCGTGGTCGACGAGACCCGCCGCACCGGAGGTGTCTCGGAGGGTGTGATCGCGATGCTGATCGACGCGGGCTTCGACGGTCAGCTCGCACGCGTGACGAGCAAGGATTCGTTCATTCCCCTCGGCAGCGCTGCGAATCTCGTGCTGCTCTCGGAGGACGAGATCGAAGCCGCGGCGCTCGCGCTCATCTGAGCCGCGTCGTCGTTACCAGGCAGTGAGCGCCGGTAACGCAGGGTCACCGTCGATGCACTGCCACGCATAGAGCACCGTTCCGAGGTCGCCGGTCCAGAGGCCGAACCAGCTCTGCCCGTGCTTCTCGCGCTGCCGGTCAACCTGAGCGAGAGCGTGCATTGCGAAGGAACGCGCCCGCTCGAGCCACACCTCTTCGCCCGTACGAGCGAAGAGCGCAAGGAACGCAAGTCCGTTCCCCGCAGTCCCATGGCAGAGCCCTGCCCCCTTCACCAGTGGTCCTGCATTCCACGTGAGCTCGCCGCCGGCGAGGAGAACCGCGTCCAACTCCGCCTCACGCGGCAGCGACGAGAGCGCACCGACGATGCCCGGGGCGCCGTGACACCACTGAGTTCTTGCACCGGTCCCACCCACGTCGCGGCCAGCGGACGTGGGCCAGTTCGCGAGCCCGTCCTCGACCACTGCGGTCGCGACGGCGGTCCTCGTCGCCGCGACCACGATCTCGTCGCGCGTCTCCACGGGCAGAAGGTCGAACCCGGCCGCGAGGGAAAGGATGTTCCCCGCAAAGCCATGGCCCGCTCCCAGCCCACGGTCCGGCTTGCCCATCATGATCTGCGTCCACAGCCGGCAGCCGAGCTCTTCGTCGAGGTGCCATTCCTCGAGCACCGCCGCAGCGCTCTCGCGCCACGCGTCGGCCCAGCGTTCCTCGCCGGTGCGGCGATGCATCTCCCGCGCGGCGAGCATCGTGCCCGGTGCGCCCCAGAGGAGCTCTCGCGCCTCATTCCGCGCATTGCTCCGCACGACGTCGAACAGGGCATCGGCAGCGGTCGAATCGGGCGAAAGGAGATCGGCGACGAGCAGGACCCCGGCCTCACCGATCCAGATGCTCGGCATGGGCTCGTCCGGGGCGTGGCATCGCGCAAGGTAGGCCGCATGGAGGCTTGCCCCTGCTGCGCGCAGGTCGATGGACGTCATGGCCGCACCAGCCCGCGCAAGCCGGTCGAGGCCCCAGAGCATTCCCGCCGCGCCGAGGTAGACGCCGTGTGAGACACCACCCCAGTCGTCGTCGGCCTCGCCCGCGTCGAGTGGGTGCAAGGGCCAGCCGCCCGACGGGCCGTATGCACGCTCGACGTCCGCTACGACGGTGCGTACTACCTCGAGCACACGCGATTCGTCCCACGTGATGCCGAAGCGGGTCTCGTGCGCCGACGGGTCGTGAAGCATCGGCGCATTCTCTCAGTCGCGCTCGACTGCCACGACTTCTGGGAAGATGGTGGGATGCGATTCCGCAAGAACGCCAGGCTCGATCCATCGCAGGTGGAGGACTATCGCGGAGCGAGCGGCGGCGGCGGGCGGCCAGGAGGGGTGCCGATCACGCTCGGCGGGGGCGGGCTGATCGGAGTGATCGTGCTCGTCGCCTTCCTGCTCCTCAGCGGGGGCGGGGGTGGCGTCGGTGATCTCGGGGCGCTTGCCGGCCAGACCGTCGGTCCGGGAACGGCGTCGACCGATCTCCAGACCGAGTGCCGCACAGGTGCGGACGCGAACGCCCGCGATGAGTGCCGCGTCGTCGCCGTCGTCAACAGCCTCCAGGCGTATTGGGCAAAGACGGTGCGGAACTACGATCCTGCGAGGACGCGGTTCTTCACGGACAGCATCCAGACAGGCTGTGGATCTGCGACGTCGGCTGTCGGGCCGTTCTACTGCCCACGCGACCGGTACGTCTATATCGATCTCGGCTTCTTCGAGGATCTCCAGTCGCAGCTCG
>JAYTJO010000398.1:0-1936 GCA_043730975.1 Thermoleophilia bacterium
CTCGCCCGCGACCTCGAGGTGCCGATCCTCGCACTCTCCCAGCTCTCCCGCGCTGTCGAGCAGCGCCACGACAAGCGGCCGATCCTGTCGGATCTGAGAGAAAGCGGGTCGATAGAGCAAGACGCGGACCTCGTCGCCTTCGTCTACCGCGACGAGTACTACAACGGTGAGGAGTCGGATTCGCAGGGTCTCGCCGAGGTGATCCTCGCGAAGCATCGCAACGGGCCGACCGACTCGGTCAAGCTCAGCTTCCTAAAGCGCTACGCGAAGTTCACCGACCTGGCTGCCGTCTCGTCGTAGCTGCCGGGGTCGGCTCGGTTTGGCGCTACGGGAGCGCCGGGGTGTTCTCGGCGAAGTACTCGTGGCTATCGGCGTTCGCGATCGCCCTGTTCGGATCCGATGAGGCAAGGCTCTTTGCCGCGGTCTGGCCGTAGGCGAAGTCGCTCGTCCCGGCGACCACGGTGAAATGGCTCATCTCGTGGATCAGTGTGCCCGCCTTCGAGTCCGTCCCCGTGAGTTGAACCTGCCAGAAGACCCGACCGAGATAGATTTCATACGGCCGGTTCGCGTAGACGTATGCATAGACGTTCTGCTTGCTGCTGCAGTCGAAGGTGATGGCGGCGTCGTTCATCGCCGTCGAGATCTTGCCGAAGTTGCCCGTCACGGTGTTGTAGCGGCTCGCTGTGTGGGCGCCGAACCAGGTCGTGTAGCGCGTATTCACCGTTCCGCGGCCCAAATAGACGACCGCGTCCGATGCGTAGGTCTTCGCCGCCGTGCGAGCACCGATGAGCTGCGTCTGCTGCGTCTCCGAGCAGGCTCGGAACCCACCAGTCGATGGTGGGGAGGGCTTGCCCTTGGCGGCTCGGCCGTCGACCCTGACGGCGATTGCCCTGGATTCCAGGCCTTCCCGGCGCAGAGATCCGCTACCCCTGTAATCGAAGAGGCCGTGCGCGGCGACGCTGTAGGCGATCTCGTATCGGCCCGATCTCGAGAGGTCGTAGAACTCGCCGAGGTCGACGGAGCGCGTCAGGCTCTCGCCTGAAGCGATCGTCAGATAGTCGCCTGCGGCGGCGGCCGGACGCTTGTAGTGGGCGCCGAGATACGCGACCGGCTGCCCATCTCGCGTCACGGTGAAGACTGGCTCCTCCAGGGCCGCCGCAGCGAACCAGCTGAGGATGCGGACGGGGTGCTTCGTCGGATTCGAGAACGTGATCGCGACGACGACATCCTGCGACGAACGGAACTCGCCCTGGCCCACGCTCACCGCCGCAGTGAGCCCTCCTCTCGGTGCGGCACCAACCGCTCCGATCACGAGCAACGAGACGAGCACGACGAGCGCGGACGCGATCAGACGGTACGGCTGCTTGCTCATCGTGCGTTCTCCCTCGACTCGGATACGCGCATCGTCGGTCACGATCGCGCAACAGTCAAGCCTTGACTTAGACCCGCCCCCGGAACGTATCGCAGCTCCGTGGCCCCGATCCCTCGACTCCTCGGATAAACCATTTCTTCCGTTGCTCGGCCGATCCGTGCGTCCACGACTCGGGCCGCACCTGGCCTCCGGCTCGCCCCTGGATCCGGTCGTCGCCCACCGCGGCAGCAGCGTCGAGTGCGTCCGCGACATCCTGGCGAGTGATGTCCTCGACGAACCCGGTTTCGAGGGCATGACCGACCCAGAGCCCCGCGTAGCAGTCCGCCTGGAGCTCGAGTCGCACCTGTCCGCCCTGCGAACCGGTGTCCCGGTTCGCGCTGCGGAGCGTGCCCGTCAGGTTCTGGATGTGGTGCCCGTACTCGTGCGCGAGGACGTACGCCTCGGCGAGTGGGCCGCCCCGCGCGGCGAGCTGCGACTGGAGATCCTCGAAGAAGCCGAGATCGATATAGACGTACCGGTCGCGTGGGCAGTAGAACGGCCCGACAGCCGACGTCGCAGATCCAC
>JAYTJO010000399.1:0-9127 GCA_043730975.1 Thermoleophilia bacterium
CGCTCGCGAGACCGATGACCTCCTCGACCTCCCCAGAGCGCGTATGAGCCTCGAGGCGGAAGAGATCGTCGGCGTAATGGGCATACGGCACGAGCTCCGGCTCGGTCGTCATCCAAGCGGCGAGCAACTCCCGACCGAGCGCGAGCACCTCCGGATCGATGAACGCCACGGCAGCACCTACGTAGGCACCGAGCGCCATGGCACGGCCGTAGCGAGCAACGGCATCGGGGCTGGTTGTCTCGACCGCGTAGCCCATGTCCGCGTACGTCGTGATCCGGCCGGCCCTACGCGACACGAGATCACGGGCCTGGAGCGCTTCGATTAGCACGTCGCTGCTTTCTCCGAGACGGCCCCGGAACGAAGCCAACGCCTGCAGGCTCGCCAACACGGCCTCGAGCTCGACCTCCCATTCGGCGGTCGTGGCGAAGACGCTCTCTTCCCCCCACGTCCTGTCGACCGGAACTGCGTCGCGGGCGAGCGTCACAGCGGGATGTTTCCGTGCTTGCGCTTGGGCGTGGCCTCGCGCTTTCCGAGATGCATCTCGAGCGCCCTGATCAGGTAGGGCCGTGTTGACCGCGGCTCGATCACGTCGTCGACGTAGCCTCGTTCCGCCGCCGAATACGGGTTCGCAAAGCGCTCCCTGTAGTCGGCGATCAGCTCGGCGCGTCGCGCGTCGGGCTCAGACGTCTCGGCCAGCTCGCCACGGAAGATGATGTTGACCGCTCCCTCCGGACCCATCACCGCAACCTCCGCGGTCGGCCACGCGACGTTGACGTCCGCCCGGATGTGCTTGGAGCTCATCACGTCGTAGGCACCACCGTAGGCCTTCCGCGTGATCACCGTCAGCTTCGGCACGGTCGCCTCGGCGTACGCGTAGAGGAGCTTCGCTCCGTGCCTGATGATCCCACCCCACTCCTGCTCGGTTCCCGGCAGGAAGCCGGGCACGTCGACGAACGTGACGATCGGGACGTTGAAGGCATCACACGTCCGCACGAATCGCGCCGCTTTCACCGATGCATCGATGTCGAGCACGCCCGCCAGTGCCTGAGGCTGGTTCGCCACGATCCCGACCGCGTGGCCCCCGAGCCGTGCGAAGCCACAGACGATGTTCCGCGCGTACTCGCCCTGGAGCTCGAGGAAATCGGCGTCGTCCACGACGGTGTTGATCACCTGCTTGATGTCATACGGCTTGTTTGGGGAGTCAGGGACGAGCGCGTCGAGCTCGGGTGCCTCACGATCGACGGGGTCGGCAGGTGCGGCGTAGGGAGGCGTCTCGAGGTTGTTCTGGGGCAAGAACGAGAGCAGGTAGCGCGCGTCCTCGATCACCGCCTCTTCGCCGGCGGCGACGAGATGCGCAACGCCCGACTTCGCAGCGTGCGCGGCGGCGCCGCCGAGCTCCTCCTGCGTCACGTCTTCACCGGTCACGGCCCGTACGACGTCGGGGCCTGTGATGAACATGTACGACGTCCCCTCGGCCATCAGGACGAAATCCGTGATTGCAGGCGAGTAGACGGCACCACCGGCACAGGGGCCGAGCACGAGCGAGATCTGCGGCACGACACCGGAGGCCTGAACGTTGCGCCAGAAGATCTCGGCGTATCCGGCGAGCGAAACGACACCTTCCTGAATCCGGGCTCCACCCGAATCGTTGATCCCGACGACCGGGCAGCCGACCTTGACGGCCATGTCCATCACCTTGCAAATCTTCTCGGCGAAGACCTCGCTCAACGAGCCCCCGAAGACCGTGAAATCCTGGGAGAAGACGCAAATCGGGCGCCCGAACACTGTTCCGTAACCCGTAACGACCGCATCGCCCCACGGGCGCCGATCGTGCATCCCGAACTCCGTTTCGCGGTGGCGCACGAAGCGATCGAGCTCGACGAACGATCCGGGGTCGAGCAGCAGCTCGAGTCGCTCCCGGGCGAGGAGCTTTCCGCGCTCGTGCTGGCGGGCGACAGCATCCTCGTTGCCGGCGTGGGCCGCCGCGTCGCTCAACTCGGCGAGCCAGGCGAGTTTTGCCTCGGTCGTGTCGTGCGTCATCCTTGCCATCGCCCGGTGAGACTATCGCCCCGTTCGGGTCTCGCGCTCCCAGACGACGGGAAACAGAGGGTGCTCCAGGGGTGCCCCGGGTGCGATCTCGTCGGCCAGCCCGGGGAAATCGGGCGACGTCTTCCACACTCGCGGCGCGTGCGTGACGTCGTCGCCGAGGAAGCGCAGCGAGAGCACCCGACGGCGACGAGGCCCCTCGACCCCACCGGCACAGTGGAGCGTCAGCATGTTGAAGAAGACAGCGTCTCCCGGCTCGAGTTCCCAGCCGATGATCTCGAACGCCGATCGATCGGCCTCGATGTCGGGCAACTCGTCGAGGACGCCGTCGGGAAACCACTTCGCCTGGTTGTCCATGAACGTGCGCGGCATCAACCACGGGCCGAGGTGCGAGCCGGCGACGAACTCGAGCGTCGCCGCGCGCGAGACCGGGTCGACGGGAAGCCACACAGAGCACGTCTGCTTCCCCTCGACGTTGTAGTACGGCTGATCCTGGTGCCAGGGCGTACGCTGCGCCGTGCCCGGCTCCTTCACGAGAACGTGATCGTGGTAAAGGCGCACGCGCTCGGCGCCCATCAACTGGCCTGCGATCGCGGCGGCCGGCGATGCGCGCACAACGTGCTCTATCTCGGGCAGCCGCTGCCAGTTGCAGAAGTCCTCGAAGAAGCGCCCTGGATCGTCGGGCCGGCTAGCGACTAGCGCGAGCTCGCTCGGAGCCTCGAGGTTCTGCTCGATCGCAGCCTCGACGAGCGCGATCTCAGTGGCCGAGAAGGCGCCCCGAACGCATACCGCGCCGTCACGGCGGAACGCCTCAACGACGGCAGGGTCCGCAGCGTACGAATCGATCACGCTGCGACTCTAGACTGGGAGTGTGACGTCACGCCTCGATCGCTCCGCCTCCTGGCCGTACGACTCGGCTGGAGAGCCCGGTGCGTTCGCCTACGCACGCGACGAACACCCGAACGGCCTCGCCGTTGAGAAGATGATCGGGGAGCTCGAGGGCGGTCACTCGCTGCTCTACCCGGCGGGGATGGGTGCGGTGACAGGCGTCGTGCTGACGATGCTTCCGCCGGAAGGCACGATTGCCGTCGCCGCGGGCTCCTACTACGGCCATTCTCAGCTCCTCGAGCACCTGCGCCCGCGCGGGGTCAACGCCGTCGAGTACGACCAGACCGGTCCGCCGCCCGCCGACGCGGATCTGATCCTGATCGAAGCGCCCTCGAACCCGATGCTGACGATGCCTCACTTCGAGGCTGCAGTCGCGCACTCGGCTCCCGTGATCTGCGATGCAACGCTCTCCTCCCCGCTTCGCCTGCGGCCTCTCGAGCTCGGCTGCGACGTCTCTCTGCACAGCGCGACCAAGGTTCTCGCAGGGCACGACGACCTGATCGCGGGCGTCGCTACCGCCAGGAATGCGGATCTCCACGCCCGCCTTTTCGAGACGCGAAAGCTGAGCGGCCTCGTCGCGTCGCCGGACACCGCATGGCTCGTGGCGCGAGGGCTCGAGACGCTCGAGGTGAGACTCGACCGAATGGAGGCGACCGCGAGGGCGCTCCACGACCGGATCGCTGCCCACGTCGCCGTGACGACGGCCCGCTACCCCGGTTTCGGCTTCGTGATCTCGTTCGACGTCGCGGACGGGGCAGCCGCGCGCCGCGTCGAAACGGCGACCGAGAAGATCGTGAACGCGACAAGCCTCGGCAGCACGCACACGAAGCTCGAATCGCGGCACCGCTGGGAGGGCGACCGCTGCCCGGAGGGGCTGCTGCGACTCTCGGTCGGCCTCGAGAACGCGGAAGCACTCTGGGCCGACCTCGAGCAGGCGCTCGCGCAGGTCTGATCGAGACATGTTCCAAGTGGTCATTTGAATCTGACTACTTCTGCGCTATGCTTCGTTCATGCGCACGATCCCCGCAACGCGATTCAAGGCCGAATGCCTCCAGCTTCTCGACGACGTCGCCGAGGGCGGCGAAACGATCATTGTTACCAAGCGTGGAAGGCCCGTGGCTCGCCTCCTTCCGCTCGCTCCACCCGAGTCACTTGAAGGCAGCGTGACCTTCCTGGTCGATGACGAAGAGTTCATTGCGCCCCTCTTCCCCGACTACGAGCCCTCCTTCCCGTGATCGTGCTCGACACGCATACCTGGGTTTGGTGGCGGGCTGCCTCGCGTCGACTCTCGCGCACCGCCGCCAGCGAGGTCGACCGAGCCACCTCGATCGGGATCTCGACGATGAGCCTCTGGGAAGTGGCTCGCCTCGAACGCGCAGGACGGATGGCTCTCGACCGGGGTCTCTCGCGGTGGCTCTCGACCGCCCTTGCCGACGATCGGATCGAGGTGCTGCCCGTCAGCCGGGAGATCGCGCTCACGGCAGCGGCGGTTGGCGGCGAGGTGTACGACCCGACCGATCAAATCATCTTCGCAACCGCAGTCGAGAACGACGCCGTGCTCGTCAGCCGAGACCAACGACTGCACGATCTCGACCCGGGTCGACTCGTCTGGTGACCGCTGGCGAGCTGTAACGAATCGCCGCTGCGGGTACCGTATTACCATGCTCTTCACACGCAAGTCCCAAGCCATGCCCGCCCCGGAGGACACGCTCCCCGGACCGCCCGGGCGCCATGCCTATCACCGAACAGCACGTCGTGCTCGGCACCTCAATCGAGCCGCCGTTCCCCGAGGGGATCGAGGCGGCGATCTTCGGGATGGGCTGCTTCTGGGGCGCCGATAGGTTTTTCTGATTCGCAAGTCAACGCTGAGAGCACAGCCGGCAGTGGACTCCCAGGCATATCCACTCCGGTCGCGGCGAACGCCAGGGAACGACGCGGCACCCAGTACCGCTCGGCGGCCTACTGGACGACGGAGGCCCAGCAGTAGGGCAACAGCATCGGCGTAGTTGCTACATCGCCTCAGCCGAGACAGCGCGATTCAGTTGGTCGGCATCAGGAACGGGCGCTTGGCACGCAGGCGCTTGCATGCGCGGCGGGCGGCGTCACAGGCGAGCAACTCATCCTCCGTGTCCACCATGGCGATGTCGCCGTACGACCACGCGATCCAGGGATACGCATCCTTAGGCACCCGCCACAGCTTGCCGGTCCGGGTGTTGACGATAACCGCGCCATGACGTCCTTCCGTGCCCTCGACCGCCAGGAAGTAGTTGCCGCTGGGGCTCAGCCGGGCGTGGGTCTCCAGGTCGGGGTAGCGCTGCTCGGCGCGGCCAGGCACCTTCAGCACGGGAACCCATGGGTTGCGCTCGCCCAAGAGCTTGACAAGGTCGTGCACATCCACGAGGTAGCGGTTCTTCAGGGTCTTGACCACCGACGTCCTCCGCGTACGCACGTCATGGCTGTACACCTTGGGTCCGGAGGCCCAGACGACGCGCTTGGCGGAGACCTGCAGAAAATCGTTGCCTGGGGGGTAGTGGTCACCAGACGCATCGTTCACGCCGCGGACCTGCCAGGTTCGCGAGATCTCGCGGCCTGCGGCCGTGTCGTAGACGACGAGGTCGCCAGGCCCGGCGTTGAGTGCATCAGATCCCTCGAACCAGACGGCGGTGTCGCCATTCGGGTCTCCGCCGGGGCCCGCCTCTGAGTTGCGTCCCACGATGCGGGGTTCGCCGCCCCAGGGGTGGAACCACACGTCGCCGGTCGCGGGGTCTGTGTACACCGCCCCGGACCGCACCAGGGCGAGCGCCCCCTTGAGGGTGTCGCTGCTCCCGCCCAGCACTCCGATCTCTACCGGCGTCTTCTCCACGACGTGGCCGCGGTGGAGGCCCTTTGCGTCGTACCAAACCGGTACCCCCGCGCGCTCGACAGCTCCCGGGCCGTCCGACGCTGCACGGTCCTGCCCACGCCCGGCGGCGGTTACGGCGAGAACGGCGGCCACCGCGGCCGCCGCCGCACCCGCCACCAGCCCCCGGTTCCGGCGTCGTCGCCAGGCGTCGTCGGCCTGCGTCATGCAAGCACCCTAACATCCCGTCGCGACTCCAGCAGTACCTCGCCGCGGAACCGAACGACTACTGCAGGCCCTGCGGAACGGGCGTCTGCTCCCGTCGGTGCCTATCGCGTCCTAGCGACGTCTCGATGTCCTCGAGTCCTCCGCCCTGTTCGAGTTCGCGCCAGCTCGCGGTGAGCTAACCGCCGGAGCGACGTGCCGTGCGGCCTATCCTTCACGACGTGAACCTCTCTGGGCGCGAGGCAGCGATGCCATCGCCCGACCACTTCCTACCCGGTCGCGACGAGCCGATGACCGGGCTAGAACCTCATTGGGTGCTGGGGACTCCCATCACATCGTCTGGTGAGGGCCGACCGCCTGTAACGAACCGCCCTTTGCGGATACCGTAAGAACATGCTCTTCACACGCAAGTCTCAAGCCATGCCCGCCCGCGAGGACACGCTCCCCGGCCGCCCGGGCGCCATGCCGATCACCGAGCAGCACGTCGTGCTCGGCACCTCGATCGAGCCGCCGTTCCCCGAGGGGATCGAGGCGGCGATCTTCGGGATGGGCTGCTTCTGGGGGGCCGAGCGCCTCTTCTGGCAGCTTCCGGGCGTCTACACGACCGCGGTCGGCTACGCCGGCGGCACGACGCCGAACCCGAGCTACGAGGAGACGTGCTCCGGCAGTACCGGTCACACCGAGGCCGTTCTCGTCGCGTATGACCCCGCCCGGATCTCGTACGACGACCTGCTCCGGACCTTCTGGGAGGGCCACGACCCGACCCAGGGGATGCGGCAGGGGAACGACCGTGGCTCGCAGTATCGCTCGGCGCTCTACTGGACGACCGATGCCCAGCAGGAGGTGGCGCTCGCCTCGAAGGCGCGCTACTCGATGGCTCTCGCGCAATCGGGCCACGGGATGATCACGACCGAGCTCGCCGAGGCAGGGCCGTTCTACTACGCCGAGACCTACCACCAGCAGTACCTGGCCCGGAACCCCCGTGGCTACTGCGGGATCGGCGGCACGGGGGTGGCGTGCCCGATCGGGACCGGCGTCGCCGGCTGAGGTCCATCGCACCGGTCGGGTGGCCCGGCGAACCGGGACGCCCGACCGGTGCATTGACATTCAGGGAGTGCCTCGCCCGCTCTCGGCGCGCTGCTTGAGTGCGGCAGCGAACTCGTCGAACGCAGGCTGCAGATCGGGAATCGATCGACCGATGAGTGGCGCGAGGGGACCCGAGTAGGTCTCGCGCATCGCAAAGTGTGTGCTCCCGTCTGCAGGCGTGAGCGAGTAGGTGCGCTCGCCCTTGAACAGCCCTAGCGGCATACCCCCGGTCCACACCATGCGTTCCGGTGGAGCGAACTCGGTCACCTCGACCGGGAAAGCCTTGCCCGGATTGATCTTCACGTACACCTTGATCTTCTCGCCCGGTTCGATCCGACCTTCCACCCGATCAACCGTGGTGTTCCATGAGGTGTAGCCAGGGGCATCCGTGAGCAGCTCCCAGATGACCGTGGGAGAAGCAAGAATCGTGGTCTCGGTCTCGAATGCCTTCATGGCCATAATCGTAACACGTTCGTTACGTTATCTCAACGACGGCGGCGGCTGCGAGCGCATCGAGAACGAGATCCCAGGCGCGCTCGTACCCGGGGGCGCCTGCATCCCACAGTGGGATGCTCCTGCTCGTGGGACGGTGCTCGACAACGACGAGCGTCCCGTCGGCCTCGGCTGCGAACGTCACCACCACCTCTGTCGGATGCTTTGCGTCGGTGCCCGGGAAGAAGTCGAAGACGAGTCTCCACGGCGGCTCCCACGCTGTGATGCGGCCGAGCTCGACAGCCTCACCGTCGACGCCTTGCTCCCAGAATCGCCCGGCAGGACGCATCATGATCTCGCTGTGCGGATCATTGGTGTGTCGAAGTGCGGGCGGCCACCAGGCCGATGCTCGCTCCGTGAACAGGACGAAGGCCCGATCGGGGGTGCACCGCAGAAACGCCGACTTTTCGATCACTCGTCCGCGAGCTCCTCGAGTCGCGAAAGCGCTGTCTCCCAGAACTCGTCGAGGTACTCCCGAACCGATCCCAACCCCTGGACTCGCACCGAGTAGACGTTGCCGGCGCCCCGAGGGCGATGCTCCACGAGCCCGGCGTCTTCGAGCACGCGCAGATGGCGGGAGATCGCCGGCCGACTCACCGGAAACCGGGCGGCAAGCTCCCCGACAGCGAGCGGAGATGCACGCAGTGTGCGAAGGATGTCGCGACGGACGGGGCTTCCAAGGGCATCAAGTGCATCCATCGTAGGTAACGCTGATGTTACCATCAAGACCCCAAGCTTCGAGAGGATGTGCCCGATGCCGAGTGTCGTCGTTCGCTACAAGGTAAAGCCCGAGCGAGTCGAGGAAAACCGCGGCCTGATCGAGCGCGTCTTCGCAGAGCTCGGCGCGGTCGCGCCGCAAGGAATCCGCTACGCGAGCTTCCAGCTCGAGGACGGCGTGAGCTTCGTGCACGTCGCGTCGATCGAGACAGAGGACGGCAGCAATCCGCTTCGCGCAATCGAGGCGTTCGCCGAATTCACCCGGGAGATCCGCGAGCGATGTGACGAACCGCTGGCTGCGCAGGGCGCAAGCGTCGTCGGCTCATACGGCATGTTCTGACATCACCCGAGCACCCAGAACGCTCCCGTCAGACCCAGCCGCTCGAGCACGGCCTGGTTCAGCTCTCGCGTGCGAGGCTGCCACGCGGGCGGCAGGCGGTCGCTCCACCAGGCGTGCGCCAGCTCGCTCAGCTTGCCCACGCCGATCGTGGCGCCGGGCTCACGCCCGCCGAGCCAGCGCTCGATGTGCTCTTCCGACCGGAAGAGGTTCATCGCACTTCAGGTGAAGACGATGTCGTCCCACCAGCGAGCGGCCGGGACGAGGCAATGGAAGAGGAGGCTCTCGTCGTCGGGCCGCTCGTTTTGCACCTCGACGATCAGCGCCTCGCCGCAGTCCGGGCACGACGTCTCGATCCGCCCGTCGGCGTGCAGCGCAGCACAGATCCCGAAGGCGTCCCAGGCGCAGTTCGCATACCACCAGCGCCCATCCGCCTGAACGCGATAGGCCGTGGGCACCGCAGAGAACGGGTTGGCCATCCGGATCTCCGTCGTTGC
>JAYTJO010000400.1:0-6691 GCA_043730975.1 Thermoleophilia bacterium
AGCGGCGACCGGTTCGGTAGGCGCGACTGCTGCGCCGCACGAGCGCGTGACGGTCATCGGGGACTCGAGCGCCGCTGCGATCGAGTACGAACCAACCGCCCGGACCATCCTTGCCCGGGGGATCGACCTCGACCTCCAGATCGCCGTCTGCCGCCGCCTTGTCGACAACAGTTGTCCGTATAAGGGATCGCGCCCACCGACACTCGTCGCTCTCCTCCCCTCGATCCAGCTCGGGTCGACGGTCGTCGTCGCGGTCGGTTACAACGACTCCGAAGACACGTTTTCAGAGTCGGTCGAGACCACTCTGAAGGCTCTTGGCAAGGCGGGCGTTGTGCACATCCTCTGGCTTACGCTGCGATCCGAGCGGCAGTCGTACATTCAGATGAACGACGTGATCCGTGCGGCCGCTGCGCACCACCCCGGGCTGACCGTCGTCGATTGGAACGCCTACTCGAGAAGTCATCAGGACTGGTTCCAACCCGACGGACTGCACCTCACCGATAGCGGCGCGACCGCTATGGCGACGCTCGTGCATCGTTCGCTCGACAGGCTCGGGCTCGTTGCTGTACCCCCGGTGCGCGGGCTCGAGATCGCGACGACGACGCTTCCCACTGCTCGCGTCGGCCACCGCTACTCGACCCGGCTCTCCACGCGAGGCGGCGTACTGCCAGTGCGCTGGGCGCGGGCATTAGGTCAGCTTCCAGCCGGGCTCGTGCTGCGACCCGGCGGCACCCTCGAAGGTGTCCCGCGCGCACCCGGGTGGCGCGCGATCATGCTACGAGCCACTGACGTCCGGAATCGATCGGTGACCCGGCGCTTCCGACTGATCGTTGCACCCTGATGACCGCCGCTGCTCACCGAGACTACCGTCGGGTGGAGGGTGGGAATCGTGTTCGGCGCAACAACGGGCCAATCGGGACACCTCTAATTGATGCACGGCCTCGCACGCTTCTCTCGGGTGTCACACTTCAGAGAATGGTCGTCTTCGAGATCGCCGGCGAGACGTGGCCGTTGGCTGACTCGGTCGGCGAATCGCTCGCCGTCTCGTTTCGACTCGGGCTCGTCGAGGGTGGCGATGCGGAGCGCAAGACGGACTGTGCCTTCCTTGCCGATGCGATCGAGGCCGCCCTCGTCGGCGAGAGTTCGGAGTCGATTCGCGTCGACGAGGGCGCTGCGCTCGCACTCTTCTTACAACTGAACGCGTCGCTCAAGGATCCGGAGACGATCGATCCGGCGTACTCCCTGTACCTCGCGGTGCGTCGCTATCTGGGTCGCCTCTACTCCTGACCCACTCCGCAAACTCGACGCTGTGAGTTAGAGCGCGTTAGCCGCCGGGCGACGCGAATCGGACGTGCATGTGGTTCTCGTGGTTCGGGTACGGGACGACGACGCCGCTCGGGCCCCGGAGGCCGGTCGCGTAGCCCACGAAGACCGTACGCGCGCCCGCTGCGACGAAGCGGTCGAGGAGATCCTGGGTGAGAGCCCGGTCGACCTGACTGGCCGTGATCGGGGCGCTCAGGTACCGGTCGAGGCGCGGGTAGTAGACGTCGACGTCGAGGCCGTTCTGGTGGGAGACGTGCTGATCCATCCTCCCGCCGTCCCGGAGGCTGATGTCGCCGATCACGACGCGCGTCGCGTCGGGATGTGCGTTCCGGTAGCCGCCGACAGCGGAGAGAATGGCCCTGATAGTGCGCTCGTTGCCGTAGAGCCGGTGCCGGAGGTTCGGAACGCTGTCGGTGTTCGGATTCCAGGTGACCCAGTCGGCTCCCTCGAACGGGAGTTCTGTCCCATTGACAAGGCGGCCCGAGTACGGAAGACCGACCGACGTGGCGTTGCGCCAATCGACCTGCTCGTACTTCGCCGCTCGCGATTCGAGCTTCTGCGCGGGAGGGACGACGGGCGAGGCCAGCACGTCCGACACCTCGAGACCGGCGAGGCCGAAGCGAAACGTCTGACTCGGTGGATCCTCCTGCAGGAGACCTAGACGCTGCGCGCCGTTCGCCGGCCGAAGCGCGGCGAACGACAGCATCGAGGCCGAGCCGAGAACGAGCGCAACCGCGGGAACCGTGCGCGTCGCGAGCCGACGCTTCCGCGCCGCCTGCGACTCGAGTCGCCGCCGCCGGGAGGCATCGAGCCCCGTTTGGGACGGCGAAGAGAACGACGGTAGCGCCGGCAACTCGAGCGCGACGAAGGGCTGCCGCGCTTGCTCGCGGAACCAGAGCACATCGACCTCGAACCACACCTCGTTACGCCGCCAGCCCATGGATCAACGTCCTTCGTCGGCAGCGGTATGTGTCCTCCGAGCCCTTCGACGGGGCACCGTACACGTCGGCTCAGCTGCGGTCGAGATACGCACACGGCCGGCCGTCGAACGGAAGCGGCGAGCGTCCGTAGCGTGTGACGACGAGCAGGCCCTCACCGGGTGCCAGCTCGACAACCGCTCCAACCTCGGGAGGCGCGCCCGGCATCTCGACGAGGCGATAGCCGTCCGCCGTCGGCGCGAATGCCACACATCCCTCGAGCGGTGAAACGGGGATCTGATTCGCCATTCGTGCATCGGCCTCCACGACGGCGGCTCCGAGTCGTTCGATCGAGCGGCGGAGGGTGTTGCCGGCCTCGACGTAGGCCGACTCGCTGTCGACGAGACGCTCGCCGAGTGACGCGAGGCCCTTGCGAAGCGCACGCTCGGTCGCCTTGACCTGCTCTTCACCGAGCGCGGACTGGCCGTCGAGTCGACGCTCAAGGCCCACAACAGTTTCCCGCAGCGCCGCAGAGTCGTCCGACGCAAGCGACTCTTCGATCCTCTCGAGCCGCCAACCCATCGACGACACAAGCCGTTCGAGCTCGGCGCGAATCCCTTCCCGCGCCTCGATCTCAGCAGCGTCATGACCCTCGACCCGTCCAGCAAGGGCAACGAGCTCGTCTCGCAGACCGCGTTCGACCTCGTAGGCCGATTCCGCGGCGCGCATCGCGAGATCATCGAGCCGAGCGGCAAGCTCGGCACCGGCGAGCTCGCCGGCCGCAAGGTCCTCGAGTCGCCGGCTCTGAACGTCGTCGAGTGCGCCTTCCGCGATCGCGCGAACGGCTGCCGTCTCTGCCCGGAGCGCTCCCGCGACGCTCTCCAACCACGAAGCGCGGTCTGCCGTCTCGCGTCGCGCGAGCTCCGCATCGTTCTCGCGAAGCTCCGCGACCGCATCGACCTGCTCCGCGAGGCGCTCGTCCGCCAGTCGTCCAGCCTGCAGATCGACGTACCTCATTGCGAGGATCTCGTCGATCCGGGGACCGAGCGACGCAGCTTCGGCCCTGACGAGCCCGGCCTCCCACTCGGCAGCGGCCCGCGCGCCGGCAACCTCCTCCGTGATTCGAGTCGATAGAGCAGCGAGTCCCTGCTCGAGCGACGACTCGAGCCGACCCGTCGAGGCGCGCTCCGCCTCACGCTCGGCACGAGCTCGATCGAGCTCCGAGCGCTGCTCGGCGAGTTGGGCCTGGAGTTGCGATGCAAGCGCGTCGTGGTGCTCGTGGAGCTCCGCCCGAACCGCATTGAGCGACTCGTCCAGAGCGATTCTGCTCGCCGTCCGGTCCGCCTCGATCGGGGCGTGTACAGGTGCGGGGTCGCTCGTGAGCGTGGTGTCCGCCGACGGCAATTCGAGCCTGTTTGCGAGAGCCGAAAGGCGCCCATCCAGATCGGCTAGCAGGTCGAGGTACGACGAGGCCGACGCTTCGACGGCGGCCAACCGGACTCCATTCGCAAGAGCATCAGTTACCCGAACGGCTTCGGCAGCAGCGATCTGCTCGCGCGCCTCGGCAATTCCCGATTCGAGAGATCCGACGGAGTCGAGACGCCTGGTGATCTCGTCGACCCGCTCCCGCAACACAGCGTCCTCACGTGGTAAGGAGGCAAACTCATCGATCCGCGACCGAACCTCGGCCAACTCACCCGCAACCCACTCACGATCCGCCGGCCGTTCCAACTGCGCACGTAACTCAAAAAGTCGCGCCTCGAAATCCGCCAGCACGCCAAGCTCCGACTCGGCAGTATCGAGTCGCTCGACGAGCGGATCCGCCCCCTTCGCGACCGCACGATCGATACCCGCCCGAACACCCGACTCGAGACCCGCAAACGACTCGACAGCAGCCTCGACACCCGCAAGCCGTGCCTCCGTTGCAAGTGCTTCAGCGGCGCGTCCTGCATCGAGACCGGCGAAAGACTCTCGAACATCCGCGAGAGCTTCAATTCTCGACTCGGCTGTTTCCAACCGTGCGGTGAGCGGCTCCGTACGCTCGGCCAGCACCCGTGCGATGCTGGCGTCGGTCTCAGCCTCCCTGCCGGCGAGGGACATGAGCGTGGTCTCGACTTCGGCAAGCCGCACCTCCGTCGCAAGCGCATCCGCGACGCGTGTGGCATCGAGACCGGCGATCAATTCGCGAAGATCGGTAACCGCCGCCTCGACCCCGTCGAGTGACTCGATCCGCGCAGCGACCGATTCGATCCGCTGCAGCAGTTCACTACCCTGATCCGGCCGAGCCGCGATCTGGTCGAGCCGAACCCGAAGCTCGTTCAGCTCCTCCTCACGGGGGCCGCTCGTCGAGATCTCCTCCACCCGAGCCATGAGCGCGTCGGCGAGCGAATCGCGCTCGGCGGCAGTGCTTTCCCTGATCTGCCTGATCTCGTCCCGTAGCTCGGTCGCCGGGGCCGCCTCGGCAACGCGAGCCTCGAGCTGACCGATCCGACCCTCGAGCGACTCGATCGATTCATGCTGCGTGCGGGAGCCCAGCGCCTCGACCTCGGACGCGAGGCGGTCGAGCGCGCCGGACCCTTCCAGGGCGGTCGCCTCGAGCGACGCGATCCTCTCTCCGAGACCGTCCGTCTGGGTCGCGAGCGTAGAGGTGACCACCTCGACCCGCCCCGCGAGAACATCGAGCATCGGCTCCGTATCGAGGGCTGGTGCGGACGCGAGAGCGCCGAATGAGTCGATGCGGTTTGTGAGGCTCTGGACTCCGGCCTCCGCAGACTGTGCCTGCCCGACCGCTGCATCGATCCGCTCGCGCAGCTCGTCGAGACCGGCGAGTTCGTCCAGCCGTACCGTCAACGCTCCGATCTCCGCGGCGAGTCGCTCGACCTCATCCGAGCGTTCCGGTCGCCCTTCGAGGTGTTCGACAGCTGCGACGACGTCGGCGAGGGCGTCGGCGGTGGACGGCTGTGCCCTGAGCTCCTCGAGCCCCTGTTGGAGCGCTGCCACGTCCGCCAAGACCGACGCGCTCTCAAGAGCATCGAGCCGTGCCGACAGGTAGCCGAGCGAGTCGGCAATTCCGTCGACAGCAGCGGTTTCGGCAACAGCGTCGACTCGTACTTCGAGAGCGCCGAGCTCGGATCGCAGCTCGAGCTGGGCGCGGTCGAGATCTTCCGGGGACAACGAGGACGTCGTCGCACCCTCGATTCGGCGGAGCCGCGCTTCGAGGTCTGTCAGGACCGAGTTGTCGACAACCGCTGCCTCCTGTTCTCCCGTCTGCACGACGGGCAAGCCGTTCTGCCACGGCTGCGGATCGGCAACGGGCGTCGGCGGCCGAAGTTTCTGGAGAGCGGACCACTGCTCGGCAAGAGCGCTCGCGAGATCGAGCCGACTGAGGCTCCCCTGCCCAACGAGGATCTCGCCGATCCGCGCACCCGATTCGCTCTGAGCTCGAAGTGCCGCTTCGAGTTGCTCCTGGTCGATGAATCCGAGCTCGACGAAGATCTCTCCAAGCGGACGCCGAATCTGCACTTCGTCTGGCGTCAGTGGCTCGACGATCGTCAGGGTTGGGGTCTGCGCAGGGAGTGGTTCAGTGTTCGTCGAGTCGAGTTCGGCCCACTGCTCGGCGAGAACGCTCGCGAGCCCGAGGCGCGAAACGCCGAACTGCGCCACGACGATTTCGCCCAGACGCTCCCCGGTCTTCTCCTGGATCTCGAGGGCGACGACGAGCTGCTCGGACGTGATCAGTCCGTGATCGATGAGGACCGCGCCGATCAATCGAGATTTCACCGCTGCGTGCGCTTCCATGGACGTTCTATCGGCAGACACTCGTTCGAGGTATAGAGGCTCTTTTCATTCGGTCGAGGGAGCCGACCGACCGACTGGAGGCTTGATGTGTAGTAGGAGTGCGGCTGGGGCGGTTCTGCACCAAGGAGCGTGTTCGACGAGGACGTCGTCAAGGCTCCATGCCTTGATGATGTCCTCGGCGGACGGGATCCGCCGTGTGCAGGGCCGCATCCAGACGTGCTTCTAATGCGCATCAAGCCTCTAGAGCCCGCCAACGAGGCGAGGAAGCGGTGGCAACTGGACTCCCAGCCCCGGCTCGGTGTATCCGACGCTCCAGCACCTCGAGGACGAAGGGCTGATCGAGCCCGCGCCCTCGGAGTCCGGGCGTCGCGTCTACACGCTCACCGAGGCCGGACGTGCGGCCAACGCCGCAGACGGAATCACGACGCCGTGGGCCGAGGCCGAGAAGGACGTCGACGACGATCTCGTCGAGCTCCGCGACCTCGTCCACCAGGTACTCGCCGCAACACGGCAGGTCGCCCAGGCGGGAACAGCGGCACAGGTAAAGGGCGCACAGGACGTGCTCCGCACCGCACGCAAGGGCATCTATCGCCTGCTGGCAGAAGACGATGCGTAGTGGTGCTCGCGATGGAAGAGCATATCGCGAGCACCAC
>JAYTJO010000401.1:0-5067 GCA_043730975.1 Thermoleophilia bacterium
GGTTGGGGGTGAGGCTTTAGCCTCATCCGCGCAACCGTCATGCTGAAACGTGGCCTTCAGGCCCCAACCGGACGTGTCTGTGTAAGACAATGTCGGACATTGTGATATACTAATCGCCATGGGGACGCAGTCGTTTTCTGCCCGGCTCGACGTCGATCTTCTGGCTCGCCTGCGTCGGCTTGGTACCCGCGAACACATTCCGGTCTCGCAGCTCGTGGAGCGCTTCCTCGAGGAGGCGGTGCGATCGGAGGAGCTTCCCGGCATCGTCTTCCGCTCGGGGCCGGCCGGCCGACGGGCGGGCGTTATGGGCGGCCCCGACGTCTGGGAGATCGTGCGCGACGTTCAGGGCGCAGAGTCGGCAGGCCGGGGTGACCCTGTTCGGCACGTCGTGTCATCGACCGATCTGAGTGAGGTTCAGGTGGGGCTCGCTATGGCCTATCACGCCTCCTACGCCGAGGAGATCGACGCGCGGATCGCGGCGGAGGCTGACCTTGCGGCTCGGCTGCTTGCAGCGGTCGCGTGAAGCTGCTGCTGAACGAGATGTGGTCGTTCGAGATTGCCCGGCAGCTGCGGCACCAGGGTGTCGATGCCGTCGCCGCGACGGAGCTCCCGCGTCGCTATCGCGGCGTGCCCGACGATGTGGTGTTCGAGCGCGCTCAGGAGGACGGGCGTGCGGTCGTGACCGACAACGTCGAGGACTATTCGCGGCTCGTGGCGGGTGCTGCCGGGAGGGGTGAGAGCCATCACGGCGTGGTGTTTGCCCTCCGCCCGGCTTTCGATCGCGCCCGCCCGCGCGTCGTGGGCGAAATGGTACGTGCGCTCGCTGCGCTCGCATCGTCTGAGGGCCCCGATCCGTTGCAGGGCGGCGGTCATTTCCTGCGTCGCGCCTGAGCTCGCCCGGGGTGGCTGGGTGGTGAGGGGTGAGGGGTGAGGGGTGAGGCTTCAGCCTCACCCGCTCTGCGGCCCGTCACGGCCGAGCTCCTCAAGGTATCCGAGCACCGGATGACGGTATCCGGGCGTCGCGCGCAGCCGCATCAGGTCATCCTCGATCCCCAGCCTGTAGGCCGCACGCCCGCGCTCGAGATCGTCGTTCCCGAGCCACCTCAGCAAGCCGTCGGCCTTCACGAGCCTCTGCGGCTCGAGCCCCGCGAGCTCCCGGTGGGTCGTCCAGCGCCAGTCCGAGGGATGCGCACACAATCCTGCGCGGACAGCGTTCAGGGCCACGTACGACGTGCCGATGAGTAGGTGCTCGTTCGAGGTCACCCGCGTCGACCAGAAGGGGCTCCGGAACAGGTGGCCTTCGCGACTGTGCCGCAGGTTGAACCAACGGGCGTAGCTGCCGAGGAGCTTCCGCATCCCTTCGCCGAGGTTGGGTTCCGCGGTCCGCAGGAACGCGTGGAAGTGGGTGCCGAGCAGGCACGCCGCGATGCATTCCCACTGGCAGGTCTCGGTGGTGATCCCGAAGCCGCTCCAGAGTCGTTCCGCGTCGACCTGGTCGAGCACGATCCGGCATCGCCCGTTTCCCTGGAACACGACGTGATGGACGGCTTCGGGCGCTTCATGGCGGGGTTGCCGGGGCATGAGCTCATGCTGAGCTGATCTGCTGCGATCGACAAGTGTCCTCGACGGGCGTGGCTGCAGCAGACAGGAGAGCGGGTGAGGCTGAAGCCTCACCCCGGTTCGCGGCGTGGGGTGTGGGTGAGGCTTCAGCCTCACCCGCCGGTCGGCTTCCCGGTACCTCACCATTGACGGTCGGCAGAAAAACCGATAGTATGAAAAAAGGAAAGTATAAAATATCTACTCAGTTCGAGATCGCAGAGGAAAGCCATGAGCAGCACGGTCGTTCGCGGGAAGGGACAGATCACGATCCCGTCCGAGATCCGGAAGGCCGCCCACCTCGAGGAGGGTGACCCCGTGGAGGTCGAGATCGTGGAGGACGGAATCTTGCTCCGTCCCCAGAAGGTGATCGATGCGACGCAGGCCTGGTTCTGGCAGCCGGCGTGGCAGGCAGGCGAGCGCGAGGCCGCCGCCGACCTTGCCGCCGGCCGGAGCCGTGTTTCCGAATCCTCGGAAGCGTTTCTCGCGACGCTCGAGGAGTAGACCTGCCAACCTCAGAGCGACTCCGGCGGTTCGACCGCGACTTCGCGGCGCTGTCGAATGCCCAGAAGGAGGCTTTCAGGTCGGCGGTGCAGAAGTTCGTCGCCGACCTGGATCGCGGACAGGGATTTCGCAAGGGGTTGCGCGTAAAGGTGATCCGCGGTGCAGCCGGGATGTTCGAGCTGACGTGGGCGGACGATGGTCGCGCGACCTTCTCGTACGGCGAGTCGATCCGCGAGGGCGAGCCACACATCGTCTGGCACCGCGTCGGCACCCATGATGTCCTGTAGGTCGGTGGTCGGGCATGTCGCGTTGGTCGCGTTGTTGTCGTAGGGGTGAGGCGTCCGTCGAGCATCAGCGAGACAGCCTCACCCGCCGGTCGGCTGCGGCCCTGGGCCCCTCGTCGGCGTCAGCTGATCACCCGCGGTTCGACTCGTGCGCGGGAGGCGGGTCTGGTCTACGGCGATGGCGTCGTCCGGCGGCCGGCCTTCGAGGAACTCTGTATTCACGCGCTGCGCTACCTCGCACCAGCGCGGCTCGGGCCGCTAACGGCCGGCATCCCGGCCGCGTGGGCTGCCTCACCGCTCGACGCGCTGATCAGTTCCGCGGGTGCCGATCCGCCTCCCGTGTGGCCGAGCGCGACCGGGCCTGTGCGTGGGCAGGAGCTTCCCCCACTCCATCCATCGTGCGTCGAGGCCGCGGCGCTCAACGAGGAGCTGGCGCGTCTGCTGTGTCTACTCGACGCGCTGCGTGCCGGGGACGTGCGGGTTCGTACGGTCGCAGAGGACGAGCTCAACCGCACGTTGACTCATGAGCGTGCGGCGTGAGTATTCCGCTCCTCGAGCTCGCGGTGAGCAAGCTCGGCATCCTCGCCGACGAGCTTGTGTTCGTAGGGGAGCAAGCTCCGCTGCGGCTGACCTCGGATCTAGCGTGGGCCTGTCGCGGCGTTCGAGGATCGTCCGTCTTGCACGGTGACTATGACCACACGATCATCGCCGTCGTCGACCTCGTAGACGATCACCATCCATCTCCAGGGGCCGAGAACGAAGCGGAAGCCCGCCCATTCCTCGCCTTCGAGTTCCGTGCCGAGCCGTGGGAACGGCCCCAGTGACCGCAGGGAGCGCCTGATGCGATCGTTCGTGTCGGGCGGCAGCGAGTGCGTGACGCGCAGGCGCGCGATGTCGTCGGCCGCCGCACGGCTGACCTCCACGCGCGCCATGGCTACAGGTCGGCGAGTGGGATCGTGTCGCCTGTGCGAGCCTGTTCGCGACCGAGTTGGGCTCGCTCGAGGGCTCCGGGGATGCCGTTCAGGAGCTCGACCATGCTGCGGCTGTCGATGTCGGCGTCGTCGATCGCGCGGGAGAGAAGCGAACGGGCGAGCGTTCCTTCCTGGGTGTACGCCTGTTCGGCCAACCGGCTGAGCTTTGCCGCGTGCTCGGGAGTGAGCGTGACGTTGAGGCGCGAGCTGCCGTGATCGAGGGCCATACGGTAGGAGTTTAGCACGATGTAGCACGTTGCGTGTAGGAGGACGGAGGAAACCGGGCGGGCTCGACGTTCGGCGCCATCGACGTAGACGCGTGTGTGATCCGCGGGGTGGGGCTTGACGCTGTGGATATCTCGGATATCCTATGAGGGTGGCCAAGGTGCTCGTTTCTCTCGACGATGCGTTGCTGCGGCGAATCGATCGGATTGCCCGCGGGCGAGGTCTCTCGAGGAGTCGCTATCTCGCCCAGCTGGCAGAGCAAGATGCTGCTCGTTCGACCGGGCCCGGATCGATGCCCACGGCCCGCCGGGCTCTGACCCACCTCGACGCGCTCTTCGCGCGGCATCCCGCAGGCGACGGCGACTCGACGGCAGCCGTTCGGTCCGAGCGTGACGCTCGTTGAGAGAGATCGTTCTCGACGCATCGGTCGTTCTCAAGTGGTTTCGCAGCGAGAACGAGCGTCATCTCGACGCGGCGCGCTCGCTCCGGGCTGCGTTCGAGGCGGGTGAGCTGCTCGTGTTCGCACCGCCGCTGCTTCGACTCGAGATCGTCAACGCTGCGGGCCGACGCTGGCGGTGGGACGAGGCGTCGCTGGCCGACCTTGCGACGGCGCTCGACGAGCTGGGCTTTCAGCTGCAGGAGCCCGAGCTCGGACGTGTCGCTCGCTGGACGGCGAGGGGTCTGACAGCGTATGACGCGGCCTACGTTGCCCTGGCAGAGGCGGAGGGGCTCGAGCTGATCACGGACGACGACCTCATCGCCGCGTCGGCGCCGCACGTCGCCGTCAGGCTCGGGCCGCTGGCGTGAGACGAAAGCAGGTAGCACCGGCGGTGAAGGCCGAGCGCCGGATCCGGTGGTGGGAGGATTCGGAGGTACAATCAAATCAGGTCGCCATGGCAGCCACAGGTTGAGCTACCGAGTCGACCCGCCGCAAAGCCGCTGAGGCACGCCGATCCCGGGGGCTAGAGCCGTTCGACCGCATCACCCTAATGGATATGTGAAACCCCTCCCATGGGGCTAGATCCGATTCATCCCTCCACTATGATGCCTAGGGCCGGAGGGGGATAACGAAGGGAAAGGCCGAGGATTTGGAGAACGCGGGGGGACATACCCATCCCACAGCGTTGAGGGCATTGAGCACCCTCAGGCGTCACAAGTGGATCGTCATCGTCACGACCGCGGTCGTCGCCGGCCTGTCGATCTTCCTCGCCATGCAGCAGGTCGCCCAGTACTCGGCGAATGCCACCGTCCTGCTCAAGTTCCAGAGCCTCGCGAGCGGGCTCACGGGCATCCAGGACATCTCGACCGTCTACCAGGATCCCGCCCGGATCGCCGCGACCCAGACGCGGATCGCGATGTCGCCGGCTGTCGGCGAGCGGGTCGCCCGTCGGGCCAGCATCCCGGACCTCTCGGCCCTCGGCTTCCTCGGCCTCGCGTCCGTCACCGCCGAGCCCGACACCGACGTGCTCGACTTCCAGGTCACCTAC
>JAYTJO010000402.1:0-4545 GCA_043730975.1 Thermoleophilia bacterium
CACGGCGCGATGGCGTGATGTCGATGCGGCGGCCGCGAACGGCTTCAATGCCGACCTCGCAGCTCGTGCCCCAGGCGATGACGCGGTCGGATACCTCCACGCAGAGCACCGCCGGAACAGTGCCGACCGCCACGACCTCGATCCGGGTCGGCCGGAGTCGTTGATCTACGCGACCGAGCCGGGGCGGAAGCCGCGGCTCGTCGGAGCCATGTTCAGCGTGGCGCGCGGCGTGCTGGGGCCAACGCCGGGAGGTCCGCTGACGCGCTGGCATTCGCACATCGTCTGCGTGAAGGGCATCGAGCGAGGGCTCACGCCTCGGCCCGACGGCACGTGCCCGCCGAGCGCGAAGAAGGCGCAGGGGAGCGAGATGCTCCATCTCTGGTTCACGCGAGACCTGCGGAGTGCATTCGCCGTGCACGCCCCGATTCCGGAGCTCTGTCGCGACGGGCTGCTCACGAAGAAAGCCTGCCGGGCCGGGGCACATCGCCGCGAAATGTGAGGATCTCGCGACGGCGATTGCGTTCCGGTCGTCTCGAACGTACGCTCGCGTGATGCGTCTTGCCGCACCCGTCGTCGGGCTCGCCCTCGCCGCGTCCGCAGTCGCCGGGGTGGCGGTTGCCGTTGCGGCCAGGGACAGCGCAGGGTTCACGTACGGCGTCGCCTCCGGCGAGGTCACGCCGACGTCGGCCAAGCTCTGGACGCGCGCACCCGCCGGGGGGAGCGTGACGCTGACCGTTGTCGAGGCGACGAAGAAGCCGACGGTGCGGACGTTCACTCTGCGCGCAGTCCGCGCAAACGACCTGACGGTGCAGCGCGTCGTCACCGGTCTCGCGCCTTCGACGGAGTACCGCTACACCTTCGCCCAACGTGGCTCCGGCGGCGCAAGCGCTCCCGGTCTCTTCAGTACCGCGCCGAAGCAGACGACGAATGCGAAGGTGCGGTTCGCCATCTCCGGCGATGCCGATGCGACGGCAGGCCCGAACGGCAAGCCGGCCTTCAACAACTTCGAAACATACGGCCAGATGGCGGCCGAGCGCAACGACTTCAACATCAACCTCGGAGACACGATCTACTCGGACAGCGAGATCGCCGGCGCCAAGCCGGCCCTGACCGTTCCGGCGAAGTGGGGAAAGTACAAGCTCGGCCTTGCGCTGCCCGCCCTCCAGAGGCTCCGGGCGACCGCGAGCCTCTACAGCCACCCGGACGACCACGAGTACATCAACGACTTCTCGGTGCCGGAGTTCGGGAAGCCGCTCTATCGCGCCGGGGTGAAGGCGTTCACCGACTACGCACCGGTCTCATGGAAACCGGCGAGTGGCTTCTACCGCACGTTTCGTTGGGGGAAGAACCTGGAGCTGTTCGTCCTCGACGAGCGCTCGTTCCGTAGCGCCAAGGTAGCGAAGCAGTGCGGCAACGATCTCGCGCCGACAGGCCCGCTGGCCGTACGGCAGGCGTTCTCGACGCTCGTCCCGTCGCTCGCGAATCCCGTCCTCCCCGGATGCGTCGAGGCGATCAACGACCCGGCTCGAACGATGCTCGGCGCAGCCCAGGAGAAGCGATTCCTCGCTGCGATCAGGTCCTCGAACGCGACCTTCAAGGTCATCGTCAACGAGGTGCCGATCCAGCAGTTCTACCAGCTGCCCTACGATCGCTGGGAGGGGTACGCGGCGGCGCGGACGCGTCTGCTCGAGGGAGTTGGCGGTGTGAAGAACGTCGTCTTTCTGACCACCGACACCCACGCGAACATGTTCGGCGAGGTTCGCCTGCAGACCCTCGAAGGGCCGCCCATTGGCACGGGTATCTGGGAGGCCGTGACCGGCCCCGTCGCGACGAACACGTACGCGAAGGAGATCGATGCCGTGATCGGCTCGAAGGGAACGGGCGACTTCATCACCTCCCTCTTCCTCAAGCCCGCGCCGCCCGGTGGGATCGGAATGCCGTGCGCCGCGACGGATGTGTTCAGCTACAGCGAGGTCGTCGTGACCGCGACGAGGCTGACAGTGACGCCGAAGACGTCCACGGGCGCTCCCGTGAGGGAGAAGACCGGCGCCCTGTGCGCCCCGCTCGTCATCACCGCTCGCTGAGCCCGTCACACCGGGGTCGTCCAGCGCTCCCCCTATCCTCGGGTGATGCTCGACGAACGCGTCGTCCGTTTCCGCCCGCGCGCGATCCTCACCGTGATCGGGGTCGTGCTCGCCGCCGCGATCGTGCTCCAGGTGCTCTGGGTCACCCGCTCGGTGATCATCTGGGTGCTGATCGCGATCTTTCTCGCGATGGCGCTCAACCCCGCCGTTGAGGTTCTCGTGCGCCGCGGCATGCGCCGGGGACCGGCTGCGGGGATCGTCTTCGTCGGCGCGATCCTCGTCATCGTCGGGATCGCCGCGACGTTTGTCCCGACGCTCATCCGCGAGGTCAACGACCTCGCCGATGCAGTGCCCGGGTACATCGACGACCTCACGAGCGGCCGGGGCAAGCTCGGGTTCCTCGAGCGCGAGTACCAGATCGTCGAGAAGGCACGGGAGGCGATCGAGAAGAGTGGTGTCGGCGGCGTTCTCGGGCTCTCGAACACCGCGCTGAGCGTGACGAAGAGCATTCTCAACGCGGTGATCGCGACGTTGACGATCGCCTTCCTGACGCTGTTCATGCTGCTCGAAGGCCCGATGTGGGTGGAGCGGATCTACAGCCTCATCTCCGAGCCGGCGCAGCCGCGGTGGCGCAAGGTCGGTGGCGACATCTACCGCACGGTCGGCGGCTACGTCACGGGCAACCTCGCGATCAGCCTGATCGCAGGCGTGGCCTCGACGACCGTCCTGCTCGTGCTCGGCGTTCCGTATGCGGTTGCCCTCGGCCTCATCGTCGCGCTGCTCGATCTGATCCCGCTCGCTGGTGCGACACTCGCGGCGATCATCGTCAGCGCCGTTGGCTTCCTGCATTCGACGACCGCCGGGATCGTGCTGGTGATCTTCTTCGTCCTCTATCAGCAGCTCGAGAACCACGTGCTCCAGCCGCTCGTCTACGGCCGCACGGTGCGGCTGTCGCCGTTGATCGTTCTGGTCGCCGTCCTGATGGGCGCGAAGCTTGCGGGCGTGGTCGGCGCGCTTGGCGCAATTCCGGTCGCCGGGTCGATTCAGGTGGTCGTGCTCGACTGGCTTGCGCACAGGAAGCAGAAGGCCGAGGACCCGCCCGGGTCTGCCGCTGCGGCCGTCGATCTGCCGACCTGACCGTGTCAGTCGGAGACGAGACGCGGGGCGTCGCGCGCTACCGCGAGCTCTTCGGCAACCGCTACGCCGCATCGCTTCTCGCGTGGAGCATCGTCGCGCGGATCCCGAACGGGATGGGTGCGCTCTCGCTCGTGCTGCTCGTGCGCGCGACCGGCGCGGGCTACGGGGAGGCGGGCCTCGTTGCAGCCGCCTATGCCGTGGCGGTTGCCGTGGGTGCGCCCTACGGTGGACGGCAGGTGGATCAGCGCGGGGCCGCGCGCATCCTGAGACGTCGGCTCGTTCTCTACTCGTCGCTCTTCGGCGCCACTGCGATCCTCGGTGCGGTCGATGCCCCGATCCCCGTGATCGCGGTGTTTGCTGCGGCATCGGGCTTGACGCTCGCTCCGATCTCGTCCGTGATGCGATCGATCTGGCCGACGGTCGCCGGAGAGGACGGAGCGAGGACGGCGTACGCGCTCGATGCGGCGCTCCAGGAGGTGATCTTCGTCGGCGGCCCGCTGCTCGTCGCAGTGCTTGCCACGTTCGATCCCGCGGCGGCCGTTGCGGGTGCAGCCGTGATCGCTGCGGTCGGAACATTTGCGTTCATGCGGCTGCCGCCCGTACGAGAATCCGAGCCGGCGGAGGATCGCCACACGTCCCGCCTCGGCGCCCTGTCCTCGGTGGGCGTGCGAACGCTGGCGTTGCTCTCGCTGTGCATGGGAATCGGCTTTGGATCGGCGGAGATCGCGATCCCGGCCTTCGCCGAGGCGCAGGGAAACAGAGCGCTTGCCGGCGTGGCGCTCGCCGGGTTCTCGCTCGGTTCGCTCCTCGGTGGCCTCGTAGCCGCACTGCGTCCGTCGCGTGACGATCGCCGCCGGATCATCGTTGGCACGTTTCTGCTCGCGGCCCTCCTCGCACTGCCGCTCCTCTCCAGCTCGATGGTCGCCATGACCGCGCTCTTCTTCGTGGCAGGGATCCCCGTCGCACCGGTCGTCGCGGCGATCTACGGGCAGATCGGACGCGTCGCAGCCGTCGGCTCGGTCGCCGAGGCGTTTTCGTGGTTTGGCACCGCGATCTCGATCGGGATCGCGGCCGGGAGCGTTGCGGGAGGCTGGCTGATCGACTCGTCGGACTGGCGCGCTGCAGTCGTGTTCGGGGTCGTGCTCGTCGCGGTCGGAGCGGTCGTCGTGACGATCCGCCGTGGGACGCTCGCGCCGCCGCTCAGCCTCGATGGTTGATTCATCGAGCTGCCTCGCCGGAGTAGGATCGTGTCGATGTCAGCCGGAGGATCCCAGGGCCTCGACCGCTGGCGCGAGCGGTGCGCCCGAACGCCCGACCGTTCGGG
>JAYTJO010000403.1:0-3720 GCA_043730975.1 Thermoleophilia bacterium
TAGACGTCGCCCCGCTCGATCGCGTTCCGCACGCGCCAAACGGCCTCCGCGTAGGCGGCCGCACTCCAGGTTTGCTGCCAGGGGCCAATCGCAAAACCGTAATTCGGTGAGAAGTTGTCATTCTTGACAATATACTCCGTCTCCCGGACGGTGCAGGCGACGAGAGGCAACGGGCACGGCTCGGGCGGGGCGGGCGACTGGCGGCGGCGGATCGTCGAGGAGAGTCCGTAGCCGAGATAGAGGTCAGCAACCAGGTGCTCGCCGCCGGGTGCGAAGAAGCCCTGCTCCCGCAGCCAGCTCTCGAGTGCTTCCAGGGCTCCCGCTGCTTCGCGGATCTCGAGCACCGCCGTCATCGATCCGACCCCGTTCCCGGGCCTCCGGCTCGGTCGCTTTCGACCGTCGTGTTCCTCCGGACGACTGTGCCCACGAAGCGAGCGTATAGGCTGCGGGCATGCAGCTCGGGATGGTCGGTCTCGGCCGTATGGGTGCGAATATCGTCCGCCGGCTCATGCGCGACGGGCACACATGCGTGGTCTACGACGTCAGCCCTGATGCGGTTGCGGCACTCGTAGGGGAGGGAGCGACCGGCGCCGACTCGCTCGACGACTTCGCCGCCAAGCTCGAGGTGCCCCGCCGAGCCTGGATCATGGTTCCTGCCGGTGAGATCACCGAGTCGACAGTCGAGGCACTCGGGTCGCGTCTTGGTGTCGGCGACACGATCATCGACGGTGGCAACTCCTACTACCGCGACGACATCCGGCGCAGCGGCGAGTTGGCCGAGAAGGGGATCCGATACCTGGACTGTGGCACGAGCGGCGGCGTCTTTGGCCTCGATCGTGGCTTCTGCCTGATGGTCGGCGGCCCCGACGATGCGTTCGTCGAGCTCGAGCCAATCTTTGCGACGCTTGCCCCCGGGATCGGCTCTACAGAGCGAACGCCAGGTCGGACGGGAGAGCCCGACTCCGAGGAACGCGGGTATCTCCACTGTGGCCCGTCGGGCGCGGGCCACTTCGTGAAGATGGTGCACAACGGGATCGAGTACGGGATGATGGCCGCCCTGGCCGAGGGGCTCAACATCCTGCACGGCGCGGATGCGGGCCTTCGCCAACGTGACAAGGATGCAGAGACCGCGCCGCTCGATCATCCCGAGTTCTACTCGTACACGCTCGATATCCCCGCCATTACCGAGGTCTGGCGGCGTGGCAGCGTCGTCGAGTCGTGGCTCCTCGACCTCACCGCCGCGGCTCTCCACGAATCGCCCGACCTCGACGGGTTCGCAGGTCGCGTATCCGACTCCGGCGAGGGGCGCTGGACCGCGATCGCCGCGATCGAGGAAGGGGTGCCTGCCGATGTGCTGACCGCAGCCCTGTACTCACGGTTCTCGTCCCGAGACGACGGCTTCTTTGCCAACAAGGTGCTCTCGGCGATGCGCAGGCAGTTTGGCGGCCATCACGAGAAGCCCGCGTCCTAGCCGGTCTGCGTCACGCTCGGATCAGGCCTGCAGGTCGTCCTCACCCGCGAAGTCACCCTGATCGGCAGCCGCCAGGATCGCGAGGGCCGCATCGACGTCGGCCTGGGCGACGATGATCTCTCGGGCGCCGCCCATGTTCGGGACGCCGTCCCACGAGCCAGCCCCGACGTTCGTGACCCGGTGGGCGCACTTGATCCCCTCCGCCCGCAGGAAGCTGCAGACGAGATCGGCCGCAACCTCGTTCGGTGTAACGGTGACACGGGCAAGATCTTCCATCAAGCCTCCAGTGAGAGTGCCGCAGCGCGCAATGCGTGAACGCCGAGTTCGAGATCGTCAACAGGTATCCGCTCGTCCGCGGAGTGGACGAGCCTGGCAGCGAGCTCCGAGTCCATCACCTTCTGCGGAAAGAAACCGTAGGCGACGGTTCCGAACGCCTCGCGCATCCAGTGGGAATCGGTGAACCCTGCACAGACGACCGGCGCTAGTCGAGCTCCCGGATCCTGATCGGCAACCCACGCTTCGAGCCCCGACCAAAGCGGCGTCACCATCGGTGAGCGGGTTCCACCGTCGGACTGGAGCCACTCGAGGTCATAGTCGCCCGGGCCGATCGCCGATCGGATGAGGGGATCGACGTCGAAGGGAGTCATCCCGGGAGGCAGGCGGCAGTCCACCGTGACGACGCACTCTGCTGGAATCACGTTGATCTGCTTCGACGCCTCGATCATCGTCGGAGCGAGCGTGAACGAGAGCAATGGCTCGACGATCTCGGCAGCGAGCGGATGCAGCATGCGGGCATGGGCAACCGTCTCCTCCGGTGGTGGGAGCTCGCCGAGGACGAGCTCGAGAAACCGTGCGACCTCCGGGATCAGCGCCTGGGGCGGGTTGTACCGACCGAGTGCTTCGATGATCGGTGCTGCCTTCAGGAGCGCGCTGTCGGCGATCGACGGGACAGAGGCGTGGCCGCTGCGGCCATGCACGCGAACGCGGAACGGAGCGCTCATCTTCTCGCCGACCGCGCACAGGTAGAAGACGTCACCCCCGAAGACGCACCGTTCACCGCCACCCTCATTGAGCGCATAGTCGGCACGGACGAGTTCGGGGTGTTCCTCGACGAGCCAGGAGAGCCCGTAGTTCTCGTTGACCTCCTCGTCGGCGGTCAGGGCGAGGATGAGGTCCCCAGCGGGCCTGGACCCCTCGCGCCAGAGCGACGCAAACGCGACCGCGCTCGCCGCGACCTGATCCTTCATGTCGAGCGCGCCACGACCCCAGATCTCGCCGTCGACGAGATCGCCCGACCAGGGATCCCGCGACCACTCCTCGGGATCCGCGCGCACCGTGTCGGTGTGTGCGAGAAAGGCAAGAGTCGGGCCGTCGCCTCCCTTCAATCGAGCGACGAGGTTGAGCCTGTCGGGCGTGCGGCCGACAAGCTCACAGGGAATGTCGCTGGCAGCGAGATAGTCGCGCAACAGCTCCGCTGCGATGGTCTCGTTTCCCGGCGGATTGACCGTGTTCAGCCGCAGGAGGTTCTGCAGGAGCAGGGTCGCCTCGTTCCGGAGGCTCACTCCTCGGCCTGCGATTTCGCCGTCAGCTCGTTCCGGACGTCCCAGAGCTCCTGGTACTCGACCCGGTGGATAAGCCGTCCGAGCACCTCCACGGGCGTGCCCTGCGTTCCGATCACATGCTCACCGATCACCCTCGCAACGACGCGGTAGTGCCTGATTCGCCAGGTCTGCATCCACTCGTCGAGCTCCATCATCGCCTCGGCGAGCTGGTAGAGCTGCTCGTGGTCGCGGCCATGGACATACACGTCGAGCAGAGTGAGCCCGGCCCTCTCTCGCGCGGTGTGAAACGCCTCACCGAGACGGGCCATCGCCGGCCGCAGCGCCTTGACGCCGGGCGAGTCGAACCCCGAGCCATGGCCGAGCACCCTGCGAATCTCCTGGTACTCCCAGGGGGACATCTGCTCGAGCATGTCGAGCTGCCCGGTGATGAAGCGCATGCACATGCTCGCGCGGCGCAGAAGGCGTAGCGCCCCACCGAGATCGTCCTCGCCGACGAGCGTTGCGGCAGCGCTCGTGTCGTTCCAGGCCAGCTTGAGCCACAGCTCGGATGATTGATGGACGACCTGGAAGAGCAGCTCGTCCCGGTGCACCCATTCCTCGGGCCCTTTCTGCAGGGACAGGAGCTCCTCGCTGTTGAGGTATCGCTCGTAATCGGTTCGCGCCTCACCCGGAAGGACGGGCTGGCTC
>JAYTJO010000404.1:0-3866 GCA_043730975.1 Thermoleophilia bacterium
GAGTCGAAGATCGTCTCCTCGTCGATCCAGAAGGCGACGAAGCCGAACCTGAGTGAGTCGCTGATGGTCATGCACGCGGTCGATCCGGACGATCCAGCACGACGCGATGATCCGCTTGCAGGTCCGAACCAGTGGCCGGCGCTTTCAGGATTCAGGGAGGCGATCACCCCCTACGAGCAGGCGCTGCAGGGCCTCGCGAGGCGACTCGTCGGCGTCTTCGAGGCGGCGCTCGGTACCGACGTGGGGACGCTCTCGCGGTCATTCGAGCACCCCACGACCTTCCTCCGCCTCCTCCACTATCCGCCGCAGGATCCGACCGGCCCCGACGATGAATTCGGCTCGAATCCACACACCGACTACGGCTTCCTGACGATCCTCGCGCAGGACTCGAGCGGCGGCCTCCAGGTGCGTGCGCCGGACGGTAAGACGTGGCTCGATGCGCCCCCGCGCCCCGGTGCATTCGTCCTCAACGTCGGCGACATCGGCGAGCGGTGGTCGAACGGGACGTTGCGATCGACGCCACACAGGGTGCTCAACCGCACGGGGCGAGATCGCTACTCGATCCCGTACTTCTTCGACCCGGCTGCAGCAGCCGTCGTCTCACCACTGCCCGGTTGCATCCCCGCCGGCGAGGCGCCGCGGTTCGAGACGGTCACCTACGGCGACTACCTGCTCGCGAAGCTGAACGCCAACCACTCATATCGTCAGCCCACGTCGAGCTGAAACGCGCGCTTAGCGCCTCCGCCAGAGCCAACGTGTGGCAAAGACGAAGACGAGCGCGATCAGGAACGCCGTCGCGGCGACCGACCACTGCTGCTTGATGAGGCTGAGCGCGAAGACCGCGAGAACGATGATCGTGTAGACGGCGAACCAGACGTGTGTGCGACGGCGCTTTGGATTGGCAGGGGTGCTCACGATTCCGAGACCGTACCGGGCCATGTCGACGACGGGGCTCGAGACCAGCATCAACTCGTGCTCGCACCCGTTGCACGAGCCGTAGTCGGCATCGAAGATTCGAAGATGACGTGTCGCATCGCGCACGTACCTAGAGGCGTGCGAGCATGCGATAGGCTCGTCGCCATGACCACCTCCTCAGCTCTCATCGTCGGCTTTAGCGCGGCCCAGTGGATCCTCATGCTCGCGTTCATCATCCCGGTGCTCATCCTCTGGGGCTACGCGATCGTCAGCCTGATCGGGCGTCACGATCTCGGGATCGGCGCGAAGTTGCTCTGGCTGCTCGCAATCCTCGTGCTGCCGATCATCGGCTCCGTCCTCTATTTCATGCTCCGGCCCGCGCCGCAGGAACAGAACCGCCGGGCGCAAGCGCGCCACAGCAAGCACTGAGGCCACCATGGCACAGAGCAAGGCCGCGACTGTCTCCCGGTACCTGAGTGAGTTGCCGCGCGAGCGGGCGGCGGTCGTCTCGACCATTCGTGATCTCGTCAACGAGCACCTCCCACCGGGATTCGACGAGACGATGCGCTGGGGCATGATCAGCTGGGAGGTGCCGCTCGAGCGCTACCCGGACACGTACAACGGGCAGCCCCTCAGTTGCGTCGGCCTCGCGGCGCAGAAGCAGCACACGAGCCTGTATCTGAGCTGCGCGTACATCGCTCCCGGCGGTGAGGAGAGCCTCCGCGCGGCGTACGCTGCTGCCGGGATGAAGCTCGACTTCGGGAAGTCGTGTCTTCGCTTCAGAGGTCTCGATCGATTTCTCCCCGCGGCTGTTGCCCCGATCCTTGAGCAGTCGTCGGTCGAGGCGCTGATCGGCTCGTATGAGGCTGCTCGGGGGAAGCGAACGTCGTAGGGCGCGACGCGCATGCGTCGTCCGGGGGTGCCGCGCGACATCGGGCCGATGGACGGCCATGAGCCTCCAGGTCAGGTGCGTGCGTGCCCGACGGAGAGTTAATCGTCAGGCCGCCGTCCACGCTGTTTCGAGGCTACCAGCGAGGTGAGCACTGCCTCAATCGGCCCCGTAGGCT
The DNA here is from genome assembly GCA_043730975.1 of Thermoleophilia bacterium. Lineage (GTDB taxonomy): Bacteria > Actinomycetota > Thermoleophilia > Gaiellales > Gaiellaceae > Gaiella. Next base: position 1,983 of record JAYTJO010000404.1, read on the forward strand.
ATGACCGTGAGACTCGGGGTTGCCGCAGCCGTCGTCGACGGGTCGCTCGTCCGGGGCGATGTCGAGATCGAGGACGGGAAGATCTCAGAGGTCGGACTGCCGGGTGGTCGGTCGGGAATTGCCGTCCCGGGGCTCGTCGACCTCCAGGTCAACGGCTTCCGGGGAGTCGATCTCCTGCACGCCACCGGCGACGAGGTCGAGCGCCTGGGCGCAGAGCTCGCCCGCACCGGCGTCCTCTGGTATCAGCCCACGCTGATCACGGCACCGGCCGAGCTGGCGCAACGTGCGCTCTCCACGATCGGGGAGTGCGCTGCAGCGACGCCGGAAGGGGGAACGTCGGCGCGTATTCTCGGAGCGCATCTCGAGGGGCCGTTTCTCAGCCCGGATCGCCCGGGCGTCCACCCGCCCGAGTACCTCCGGTTACCTGACCTCGACCTTCTTGCCTCCTATCTCCTCGCAGGGTCGGCGGTGAGCATGGTGACCCTGGCCCCGGAGCTGCCGCGGGCAGGCGAGCTCATCGACAGCTTGAGAGGGCGCAACATCGCCATCTCTCTGGGACATTCGGACGCTGATGCCGCGACGGCGCACGCGGCCTTCGATCAGGGCGCCCGAACCGTGACGCACCTCTTCAATGCGATGCGTCCGTTTCGGCATCGCGACCCGGGACTCGCCGGAGCCGCTCTCGTCCGCGACGACGTCATCGTCCAGCTAATTGCCGACGGAACGCACCTCGCGCCAGAGACAATCCTTGCCACCTGGCGGGCGGCCCGGGGTCGCATTGCACTCGTCTCGGACGTCACGGCGGCCGGAGGCATGGGCGACGGCACCTTTCGTCTGGGCACGCTGGGAGTGACCGTCGAGGGCGGGGTCGCCCGGAGCGGCGACGGGGTGCTGGCCGGAGCGGTGCGCCCGCTCGCGTGGGGGTTGAGGATGCTCGTCGAGCTCGGTGTGCCGATCGGTGAGGCGGTCGATGCGGTCACCCGGACGCCTGCGCGCGTCGTGGGTCGCAACGATATCGGGGTTCTCCGACCGGGAGCGGCCGCCGATCTCGTCGTTCTCGACGACGATTTCGCGGTCGCGTCCGTTCTCGTCGGCGGGCGCCGTCTCGAATCCTGAGCGCTAGTCGAGCAGGTCGGCGACCGGCGCTGCGAGAATCAGCTTGAAGGCGCTCCGACCGGCGCTCGCCGGGGCGCGATCGCCGGTGAGGCCGAATCCGGCGCGCTCATAGAGCTTGCGTGCCGGCGTGTTGGCCTCCTGCACGAAGAGGACGACGCGCACAGAGCCCCGTCCGAACGTCCACTCGGCAACCGCACGGATGAGGTCGCGGGCGACGCCACGACCGCGCGCGTCGGGATCGACCCACATCGAGATCAGCTGCACCTCGAGCGAGTTGATGCGCACGAACGCGCCCACGACACCGAGCCAGGCGTCGCCGTCCTCGGCGACGAAGAGCGTCTTGTCGTCTCCAGCTGCGGCCTCGGCTACCCACGTACGCCACGTCGCGTCGGGCTCGCGCACCATGTCCTCGTAGCGTGTGGCGAAGAAGTCGGCGTCGTCGCGCAGCATCCGCAGGCGTGTCTCACGCCACCGCCGCCACTCGTCGGGTCGGATCGGGCGGATCGTGATCGCCCCATCGGACTCAGGCATTCGACGGCAGAATCGCGAACACCCGGGCCGGCGTTCCCGACCCCTCCACGAGCTTCAGCGGTGCGGCGACGAGCCAGGCGCCCCGGGCGGGTACGCGCCCGAGCTCGATCAGCCCTTCGAGGTGCCACATTCCGGCCGGGAGCGTCGTCAGGTGAACAGGGTAGTCGGTCGAGGATCCGGGGTCGACGCCGAGGGTGTCGATGCCAAGCCCGACGACGCCGCGCTCGACGAGCAACT
>JAYTJO010000405.1:0-3458 GCA_043730975.1 Thermoleophilia bacterium
CCTGGAGCTCATCGACGCCGTCCGGACCTTGGGACCCGGGATCGAGGCGCGAGCCGGCGTGCTGACCGGGGAGGCGGCGGTCACCATCGGGGCGACCAACCAGGGGATGGTCGCCGGCGACCTCGTCAACACCGCTTCCCGGATCCAGTCGGCGGCCGAGCCCGGCACCGTGCTCACCGGCGACGCGACGAAGCGCGCGACCGAGGCGACGATCGCTTTCGACGACGCCGGTGAGCACGAGATGAAGGGTAAGACGGAGCCGGTGCAGCTCTGGCGCGCGATGCGCGTTGTCGCGAACAGGGGCGGCGTAAAGCGTTCGTCGGGCCTGGAGGCCCCTTTCGTCGGCCGCACCCGCGAGCTCCAGCTCGTCAAGGATCTGTTCCACGCCTCCGAGGAGGAGAAGCGTGCCCAGCTCGTGCTCGTCTCCGGGATCGCAGGCATCGGCAGTCACGTCTCGCCTGGGAGTTCGAGAAGTACATCGACGGCCTCGTGGCGGACGCGTTCTGGCACCGCGGCCGCTGCCTCTCCTACGGCGAGGGTGTTGCCTACTGGGCGCTTGCCGAGATGGTCCGGGGACGCTGCGGAATCAGCGAGGACGAGGATGCCGCCTCTGCCGGCATCAAGCTCACGGAGACGCTCGAGGAACATCTGCCAGACGTCGACGAGCGAAACTGGGTGCGGCCGCGTGTTGCCCACCTGCTCGGCCTCGAGGACGGGATCCCGGGCGACGAGGAGAACCTCTTCTCGGCCTGGCGCATCCTCTTCGAGCGACTGGCCGAGAGGTATCCAACGGTGCTGCTCTTCGAGGACGTGCAGTGGGCCGACGCGGGCCTGCTCGATTTCATCGAATACCTCCTTGATTGGTCGCGCAACCAGCCGCTCTACGTGTTCGCGCTCGCCCGGCCGGAGTTCGCCGAGAAGCGTTCGACGTGGGCCGGCAAGCGCGGGTACACGCAGCTCTACCTCGAGCCGCTGCCCGCGGCGGCGATGAACGAGCTGCTCACCGGCCTCGTGCCCGGCCTGCCGGACGATCTGCGCGATCGCGTCCTCGAGCGGGCCGAGGGCGTGCCGCTCTACGCCGTCGAGACGGTCCGGATGTTGCTCGACCGGGGCCTGCTCGCGCGCGACGGCGCCGTTTATCGGCCGACCGGCCCGATCGAGCAGCTCGAGATGCCCGAGACCCTGCAGGCGCTAGTCGCCGCGCGCCTCGACGGGCTGACCGCCGAGGAGCGCCGTCTCGTCCAGGACGGGGCCGTGCTCGGCAAGACCTTCACGAAGCAGGGACTGACCGCCCTCACCGGGCTCGCCGCCGCCGCCCTCGAGCCGATCCTCGCCTCGCTCCTCCGCAAGGAGGTGCTCTTGGTGCAGGCGGATCCGCTCTCGCCCGAGCGCGGCCAGTACGCCTTCCTGCAGGACATCGTCAAGCGCGTAGCGTACGAGACGATCTCGCGCAAGGAGCGTAAGGCGAAGCACCTCGCGACGGCCGATTTCCTGCTGACGCTGCCGGGCAGCGACGAGGACGAGATCGTCGAGGTCGTTGCCCAGCACCTGATCGACGCGCTCGAATCGGCCCCGGATGCGCCCGACGCCGCGGAGATCCGCAACAGGGCGCGCAAGATGCTCGTACGCGCGGGCGAACGAGCCGCATCGCTCGCTGCGACGGCAGAGGCGCAGCGAGCGTACGAGCGCGCTGCCGACCTGAGCGACGACGCGCTCGTCAAAGCCGAGCTCTACGAGCGCGCCGGCACGGTGGCCCGGACGGGCGCGCGTGGCGACGACGCAAGGGTGTGCTTCGAGCGCGCGATCGAGCTCTACGAGGCGTCTGGCGAGACGCACCCGGCGGCCAGGGTGGCCGCCCGCCTCGCCGAGGTGATGTGGGATCTCGGACGGCACGAAGACGGTCTCGAGCGCATGAACCTGTCGTTCGAGTTGCTCTCACAGGACGAGCCCGACGCCGACCTGGCCTCGCTGGCAGCGCAACTCGGCAGGTTTCTGTTCTTCGCGGGCCAGGCCGACCTGGGGAACAAGCGGATCGAAGTCGCCCTGGCGATGGCCGAGAGCCTTGCGCTGCCCGAGGTGCTCGCTCAGGCTCTGACGACGAAAGCCATCATCCTGAACTCGGCGGGGCGCCGGCAGGAGGCTCTGGCCCTTGTTCGATTCGCTCTCCAGACAGCGATCGAGCATGACCGGCCATCCACGGCCCTGCGGGCGTCGTACAACCTCGCCGATGCGTTTTCGCAGAACGACCGCTATCCGGAATCGGTCGACGTCGTCCGAGATGGATTGGCCCAGAGTCGGCGCGTCGGCGACCGTCAATGGGAGCTCGCCTTCCTCGGCCAGAGCTACTCGTTCATCGCAGCAGGTCACTGGGACGAGGCGCTCGCCATGTTCGCCGAACTTCCAACCGACGCGTGGGAGCAATCGCGACAAGCCTATTCCTGCGGCCCTCTGGTCCAAGCGACTGTCGGCGGCCACCGCGGGGCGTTGGACGATGCTCGACGTTCCCTGATTCGATTCCAGACGATGGGGGCGTCCAGCGACATCCAGGAGCGATCGGGTCTCGACTGTGGGCTCGCGCGGCTCCTCCTCGCGGAGGGCGACTTCGGCAAGGCGGCGGAAATTGCGGGGCGCGCGTACCTCGCGCACACCGAGCTCGGTCTGGCGGCAGAGCAAGTGAAGGAAGCGTTCGTCATCATCGGCGAGGCGGCGCTCGCACTCGGCGACATCGCCAGAATGGAAGAATTGCTGGCCGGGGTCGAGGCCCTTCCGCCGGGCCGGACGACGCGCTTTCTCCGGGCGCACACGTCGCGTTTCCGGGCCTGGCTCGCTCGCGCCGACGATCCGGCTGAAGCAGAGCGGCGGTACACGGAGTCTGCAGCGCTCTTCCGCGAGATCGGGATGCCGTTCTACCTGGCCGTCGTACAGCTCGAGCACGCCGAGCTGCTCGCTGCGTCAGATCGAGCCGAGGAGTGCGGATTGCTGCTGGCCGAGGCCCGCGAGGTCTTCGAGCGCCTGCGTGCCACCCCCTGGCTCGAGCACCTCGACGCGCTCGCCGTCGGCGCCACGACGCCCGCGTGACACACGGCTTCGGCCACAAAGCGCCCCAGCGTTCGTGGCCCTGTGCAGGGATTGATCCTCCAGTTTGCGTTTCAGCTGCTACCGTGCGTGGCAGTTAAGAGCGATTACAGGTTTGCGCGTGTGCGCCTTCCCTATGCGTTCGTGAGTTTTGGTGGGAGGTGTATTTACATGGCAGAAGGAACCGTTAAGTGGTTCAACGATGCGAAGGGTTTCGGTTTTATCGAGCCCGCCGAGGGATCCAAGGATCTCTTCGTGCATCACAGCAACATCGCCGGTGACGGCTTCAAGTCGCTTCCGGAAGGAGCAAAGGTCACATTCGAGGCCCGCGAGGGCGCGAAGGGCCCGGAGGCAACGAACGTCGTCGTCGTCTCGTAGTTCGG
>JAYTJO010000406.1:0-1546 GCA_043730975.1 Thermoleophilia bacterium
CGCCCCGATACGTCCCGTATCGGCAGGCTCCCTGCGTCCTCGCATCGCACTCGCCCAACACGCCCCGTCGACGAACCGTCATCCTGAAACGCGCTCGTAGCCTGGATCCCGGGTTCCCGTGCTTCTGGCCACGGAACATCGCCGCCGTGTTCGGCGTTGACTACCGTAGGGTCAGAATCCCAACCTGTAACGAGTGACCGAGGACGAGGACGAAGGAGCTATTGAACCCATGAGCGACGTACGCAACGTGATCATCATCGGAGGCGGGCCGGCTGGCTACACGGCGGCGCTCTACTCTGCGCGCGCCAACCTGAAGCCGCTCGTCATCGAGGGGTTCAACTGGGGCGGCCAGCTGATGATCACCTCGGACGTCGAGAACTATCCCGGCTACGCCGATGGCGTCATGGGCCCGACGATGATGCAGGACTTCCGCCGCCAGGCCGAGCGCTTCGGCGCCGAGTTCCTCACCGATGACGTCACGCGGGTCGACCTCTCCGAGCGTCCGTTCAAGGTCTACGTCGGCAAGGACGAGTTCTTCGCGGACAGCGTCATCGTCGCCACCGGAGCGAGCGCGAGGCAGATCGGGCTCGACTCCGAGCTGCGCCTCCAGGGCCGCGGCGTCTCGTACTGCGCCACCTGCGACGCCTCGTTCTTCCGCGACAAGGTCGTGATGGTCGTCGGCGGCGGAGACAGCGCGCTCGAAGAGGCGACATTCATCAGCCGCTTCGCGAGCAAGGTCTACCTCGTCCATCGGCGCGAGGAGTTCCGGGCCTCACCGATCATGGTCGATCGGGCTCGTGCCGACGAGAAAATCGAGTTCGTGCTCAACAAGACCATCGACGAGGTGCTCGGGGATACCAAGGTGACCGGCGTGCGGCTGCAGGACACCGTGACCGGTGAGCTGAGCGAGATCGAGACCGATGGCTTCTTCGTCGCAATCGGCCACGACCCGAACACTGCCCTCTTCCTCGAGCAGCTCGACCACGAGGAGGACTCCGGGTACCTCGTGACGCGGGGCAAGTCGACCGAGACGAACGTGCCCGGCGTCTTCGCCGCAGGCGACGTTCAGGATCACACCTACCGGCAGGCCGTCACGGCGGCCGGATCGGGATGCGCTGCCGCGCTCGACGCCGAGCGATACCTGAGCGATCTGCGCCACGCTGCGTCGGTTGCGGTCTCAGCGTAGAAACCCAGGAGACAGGCTTAGCCCAAAGCCTGTCACCCACCTCGGATCGTGAGCGAGGGCATCGCCGTCTCCCCCGCCCCCGTCGAGTCACCCGGCACGGCCGCCACGCTCGCGTGGCGACTTTCGCCCGTGGCTGTTGCCCTCGGATCGCTCGCGCTGAGCACGATCGCGCTCGGGAGTCGATCGCTCACGACCGCTGAGGCAGCGTCGCTCGAGGCGGCCGATCGACCGCTCGGAACCGTCATCTCCGCGATCGTCCACGACGAGCCGGGGCGGGCAGGGCATCTGTTGCTGCTCCGACTTGCAACAACTCTCGGCAGCGATGAATGGGTGATCCGCCTCCCGTCGGCAATCGCGGTC
>JAYTJO010000407.1:0-7064 GCA_043730975.1 Thermoleophilia bacterium
CTGAAGGCGAAGCTGCTCGGCCTCGACAAGCTCGAGTACTACGACCGCTTCGCGCCCGTCGCCGACGACGCTTCGAAGACGCCGTGGGATGTTGCTCGCGAGGTCGTCGTCGGAGCGTACGCCGACTTCTCCGACGAAGCAGGGGATGCGGTCGAGCGGTTCTTCGACGACGGCTGGATCGACGCGCCGGTGCGGCCCGACAAGCGGCACGGAGCGTTCTGCGCCACGAACGTGCCGGGCGTGCATCCGTACGTCTTCATGAACTACACGGGCGATCGCCGCTCGATCCTCACGCTCGCCCACGAGATGGGCCATGCGCTGCACGGGTCGATGGCCCAGCCACTCGGGTACTTCAACGCGTCGACGCCTCTCACGACAGCCGAAACCGCCTCCGTCTTCGGGGAGGCGCTCACGTTCAAGCGGCTGCTCGGTGCCGAGGACGACCCACGCAAGCGGCTCGACCTCCTGATCGGCCAGCTCGAGGATGCGATCGCAACGACGTTCCGCCAGATCGCGATGAATCGCTTCGAGAACGCGACACACACGGAGCGCCGCGAGCAGGGCGAGCTCTCCGCCGTCCGCATCAACGAGCTCTGGATCGAGTGCCAGACTGCGCTGTTCGGCGACTCGGTTGGGATCGACGGGTACGAGAGCTGGTGGAGCTACGTGCCCCACTTCACCAACGTTCCCGGCTACGTCTACGCCTACGCCTACGGCTACCTGTTCGCGCTCTCGATCTTCCGCTCGTACCAGCGGGAGGGAGGTGCGATGGTCGAGCCGTACCTCGATCTCCTCCGCTCGGGTGGCTCGAAGGCGCCAGAGGATCTCGCACGCATGGTCGGTCTCGATCTCACCGACCCGTCGATCTGGGCGAGCGGGATCGAGGCGATCTCGGACGATCTCGACGAGGCCGAAGCGCTGGCCACGGAGATCGGCCTGGGCTGAGCCCGAGCCAACAATCGGCGCGATTAGGCGTCTTGTTCATGGGGCGGGTAGAGTCGCCCCGTCAAGGTTTGTGTCAAGGGACGATTCCAACTCACTCGAGGAGCGTCAATGCGAAGAGTCATGGTTACCGCGCTCGTGCTTGTCGCGGCGATCGCGATCACGGCGTCGGTGGCGACGACCGCGACGACCGAAACCGGCGTCACAGCGAAGACCGTCACGATCGGTGCCACCTTCCCGCTGTCGGGGCCTGCGTCTTCATACGGCGTCATCCCCGCCGGATTCAAGGCGTACGTCTCGTACGTCAACGCTCGTCGCGGACCAGACGGTAAGCGCGGCGTCGGTGGGCGTCAGATCGTCTTCAAGTTCTACGACGATGGTTACAACCCGGCCAACAGTGTCCAGAACGCACGCAAGCTCGTGGAACAGGACAAGGTGTTCGCCGTTGTCGGTGCTCTTGGAACCGAGGTCAACCTCGCGATCCGACCGTACCTCAACTCGAACAAGGTTCCGCACCTCTTCACCGCGTCGGGCGATACGACGTTCGGCAAAGACACGAAGGCCTGGCCCTGGACGATCGGCTACCTGCCGAACTACCAGTTCGAGGGCAAGACCTACGGTGAGCTGATTGCCAAGAACAGCCCCAACGCGAAGATCGCGGTGATCTATCAGAACGACGACTTCGGCAAGGATCTACTGCGTGGGCTCGAGAGCGGGCTCGGCGGCAAGGCATCGAACATCGTGGGCAAGGAGGCGTATGAGGTCACGGCTCCCGATGTCAGGAGCCAGGTCGCGAAGCTCCGCGCAACCGGGGCGGATGTGTTCCTGATCTTTGCGACGCCGAAGTTCGCGGTGCAGTCGTACGTGTTTGCCAATGCGTTGAAATGGTCGCCCACGGTGATCTACACGACCGGGGTCACAGCAACGACGACGATCCTTTCGACCGCGCAGAAAGCGGGCGGCGCCGCACTTGTGAATCGCACCCTCACGTACCAGTACGCGAAGGATCCGTCGAACCCGAAATGGGACAACGATGCGGCGATGATCCTCTACAAGAAGGTGTTGGCGAAGTACGCGCCGTCGGCGAATCCCAACGACGCATTCGCTCTCTATGGAGTTGCGACCGCCCACGCGTTCGTGCAGCTTCTGACCAAGACCGGGCCCAACCCGACCCGTGTCGGCCTGATGAAGGCAGTGCGGCTGTGGAACGAGACCAACCCGTTCTTGCTCCCTGGCATTCGCCAGAAGACCGGGCCCGGTGACCAGTTCCCGATCAACTGCGTTCAGATCGCGAAGTTCAACGACGGCGCGCTCCGGCCGGTCTCGGCTGTCAAGTGCGAGACCCCCGGGAAGTAACGCCTGAGCTTCAGGGAGGAGCGGGGGCCGAACGGCCCCGCTCCTCCCGGTAGCGCGCGAGGTACCTCGGGCTAGCGACGGCGAGCTTCGCCGCTACCTGCTGCTTCAGCTGCGCAAGGTCCGTGTCACGGATGTCGCCGGCGCGGATCCGTCGTGCCGTTTCCCAGTCGACCTCCGTCGGGCCCGGAGCCTCTCGCGCGACGATCGACAGCGCGTTCATCGCGACGAGGGTGCGGAAACGGAGCCGGTGGTCGTCCAGGGTCGGCAGGATCTCGGCCTCGAGGAACTCGCGCACCGCGGTTGCGAGCTCGCCGGCGGTAGGACGGTCGGCGACAGGCTCGTAGGGGCTCATCTCACGCAGCCTTCTCGATCAGGTCGAGCAGCTCGTACTCCATCTCGGCAGCGAGGCGACCGAGGACTGCGAGCTCGACATTGCGCTCCTCGCCCCGGAGATGGCGGCGGGCCTGGGTGAGGGAGCCGATCGCCCACGTGCAGTTGCCGAGCACCTCCCACACGAGCAACTCATCGAGTGGGACTCTGAGACCGGTGAGCTCGGCGTAGCGGTCGAGGAACGGCTCGACGTCACCGATGCCTCCGAGCCGTTTCGCATCGTTACCGAAGCGCCAGGCGCGGATCAACGGCCAGGCGAGATCCTCCGCCGGATCCGAGAGGTGCGCGAACTCCCAGTCGAGCACGGCGACGATGCCCGTGTCGTCAACCATCAGGTTGCCGATACGAAAGTCGCCATGGCTCACGACGCGAGGGCGATCGAGCGGCAGACGCTCGCGACACCAGGCGAGGCCGAGCTCGATCGCGGGGTGTGGCTCGTCGACCGAGTCGAGCTCCGCGTAGAGCCTCTCCCACAGATCGCCGCTCGACAGGAAGGGGAGCGTCGCAGGGGAGATCGCGTGGATTCTCGCCAGCTGCTCCGCCATCTGAAGGTTCAGGGCGGGAGGCGGGCTCCTGACGATTCGCCGCCCGATCGCCTCGCCGTGGACGCGTTCCATCACGAATGCCTCGCGACCGTCCAGATCGCCCAGGTATTCGATCGGCTCGGGGACGCGGACACCGGCGTCGCGAGCGGCGACGAGGACGTCGAACTCCTGCCGGAGCGAGAGCGGGTCGAGATGCATCACGCCACCCCCTGCACGACGGACGAACACCTTCCTCCCGTCGGCCGTTGCGACCGCCCACGCCTCCTTGGAGGCGCCGCCCGCGAGCTGCGTGGCCTGCGTCACGGGCGAGCCGAGTGCTGCGGCCAGCGCGTCGCCGAAGCTCTCGTTCACCCCACGAGTTCCGCGAGCACCTGCAGTGCCTCCGGTTGTCGCGCCTGCAGGACGAGTGTCGTCGCACCGCTTTCTCGCCAGGCGTCGAGCCGGTCTGCCATGCGCGCCCGGTCGCCGACGAGCGCGATCTCCTCCACGAGCGCGTCCGGCACCGCTTCGGCCGCTTCCTGCTTCCGACCTGCGAGGAAGTGATCCTGGATCTCGATCGCCTCGGCCTCGAAGCCGTAGCGTCGGGCGAGGCGGTTGTAGAAGTTCTGTCCCCTGGAGCCCATTCCGCCGACGTAGAGCGCCATCATCGGCTTGAGAAAATCGCGGCACGCCTCGACGTCGTCGCCCATCACGACCGGGACGAGGGGCGCGAGATCCCAGCCTTCTGGTCGTCCGCCGCGCACCGCGAATCCCTCCTCGAGTGCGGGGCCGTGCACTGCCGAAGCGCGTTCGGGGGAGAAGAAGATCGGGAGCCACCCGTCGGCGATCTCCGCTGTGAGTGCGACATTCTTCGGGCCGATCGCGGCGAGGTAAATTGGCACCTCGGGCCGCGCGGGGTGGATGATGATCTTCAGCGGCCGACCAAGGCCCGTCGCTCCCGGGCCGGTGTAGGGGATGTCGTAGTGCTCACCGTGGTGCTCGAGCGGGGTCTCGCGGCGGAGAATCGTCCGCACGATCTCCACGTACTCTCGCGTCCGGGCGAGCGGCTTGCCCCACGCCTGGCCGTGCCAGCCCTCCGCAACCTGCGGGCCGGAGGTGCCGAGACCGAGGAGCACACGACCGCCGGAGAGGATGTCCAACGTTGCGACCGTGGTCGCGGTTGCCGCGGGCGAGCGGGCCGGCATCTGCATGATCGCGCTGCCAACCATGATCTGCTCGGTCGTCGCGGCGATCCAGGCCATCGGCGTGACCGCGTCCGTCCCGTAGGCTTCCGACGTCCAGACAGAATGGAACCCGAGTCGGTCGGCCTCCTGCGCGAGGGCGATGCCGCCAACGGGGTCGTCGTACCCGAGTTGCAAAGCGAGGCGCACGTGAAGGATCCTACTGGTGTGAGCACATCACTCTTCCCTCCCGCGTACCTCGAGCGTCGCTCGCACTACAGGTCGTTCATGGACGAGCACGTCTTCCCGAACGAACGCCTCCTCGATCGCGAGGACGACACCGCGCAGGAGCTCGTCGCGACGCTGCAGGAGAAGGCACGCACGACGGGGCTCTGGGCACCGCACATGCCACCCGAGGCGGGAGGAACGGGCGACGGCTTTCTCTACTACGCATGCATGAACGAGGAGATCGGGCGATCGCACTGGGCGCAGCTCGTCTTTGGCTGTCAGGCGCCCGACGCGGGCAACGCCGAGATCCTGCATCACTTCGGCTCGGCGGAGCAGAAGACCCGGTTCCTCGAACCGCTCGTTGCGGGTCGGGCCCGGTCGTTCTTCTCGATGACCGAGCCGGACGTGGCCGGCTCCGACCCGACGCTGCTTCGCACGAAGGCCGTGCTCGACGGCGAGGACTGGGTGATCGACGGGATCAAGTGGTTCTCGAGCGGAGCGGACGGATCGACGTTCGGCATCGTGTTCGCGATCACGGACCCGGACGCCGACACCTACAAGCGCGGCACCATGATTCTCGTGCCGACCGACACGCCTGGGCTCGAGATCGCCCAACCCACATCAGTGATGGGCCACTCCGGGCGAGCGTGGAACACACACTGCGAGGTGCGGTACGCGGGCGTCCGGGTTCCGGTCGCGAACACGCTCGGAGAGCGTGGTGAGGCGTTCCGGCTCGCGCAGAAGCGCCTTGGGCCGGGGCGGATCCACCACGTCATGCGCTGGCTCGGCCAGATGCAGCGTGCGTTCGACCTGATGTGCTCCTACGCGCTCGAGCGCGAGGCGTTCGGGGGGCCGCTGGCCGACAAGCAGACGGTGCAGAACTGGATCGCCGACTCGGCCGCCGCCATTCAGGCCTGCAGGTTGCTGACGATGGATACCGCCCGCAAGATCGACGAGGGCTCGGAGGCGCGTGTCGAGGTGTCGCTGCTCAAGTTCTACGCTGCGGGCGCGCTGAACGACGTGATCGACCGGGCGATCCAGGTGCACGGTGCCCGGGGGCTGACGGACGCGACGCCGCTCGCGCAGATGGCGATGCACGCGCGCGCAGGACGGATCTACGATGGGCCAGACGAGGTGCATCGCATGGTCGTTGCCCGCCGCATCCTCAAGAGCTACGCTGCGGGCGACGGCTGGCAGTTCGACTGACCGCGCTGTTCGCGCGAGCCGGGTCATGACGACAGGCGAGGTGGCGGGACGACGAGGCCCTCGACCGTGCGCGCACCGGGAACGCTCGCGAAGCGGTAGTCCAGAGGGGGCCCACCGGGCTGAACGACCCAGGCATGCCCCGTTACGCCGGAGCCGAGAGCGAGCCAGGTCGCCTCGGCGACCTCGACGGCCGCGAGCAGGGGGAAATCTGCGGCGACGAGTCGCCCCCGCGCGTCGCCGTCGAGCATCGGCGTGTCGGCGATGCCCGGGCAGACGGCGTTGATCGAGATCCCATGCCCCTCCAGAGGCACGGCGACCGAGCGAACGAACCCGATCACCGCATGCTTCGAAGCCGCGTACACGGGATCGTCGGGCATCGCGGTCAACCCGGCGAGCGACGCGGTCACGACGATGCGTCCACCCACGGGCATCACGCGGGTGAGCCGTCGTACCCCGAGCACGACCCCGTCCACGTTGACACGCATCGTCTGGTGGTATCGCTCGAGGGAGATCTCGGCAGGGTCGGCGGGGCCGCCGAGGACGCCGGCGTTGAGACAGGCGATCTCGACCGGGCCGACCTCAGTCCAGTGGTCGGGCTCGGTGACGTCGAAGCCGTTCGTGAGGTCGAGGACCTCGACGTCGATCCCTTCGGCGCGCAGTCGCGTCACGATCGCCGCTCCGATCCCGGAGGCGCCGCCCGTGACGATTGCCCTCATCGGCCGGTGAAATTCGGTTCGCGCTTCTCGATGAACGCCGCGACGCCTTCCGTGCCGTCCTCGCTCACGATGCACCGGCGGAAGGCGTCGGCCTCGCGCCGGAGGCCCTCCTCGAGCGAGAGATCACGCGTGGTGCGGGCGAGCTCTCTCAGGACTGCAACGGCGTGGGGTGAGCGGGCGGCGAAGCTCGAGGCGACGGCTGTTGCCGCCGCGATCAGCTCGGCCGCCGGGACGACCTGCTCGACGAGCCCCCAGTCGTAGGCTGTCGACGCGTCGATCGGTTCCCCGCCGAGGTTGAGGAGATTGGCGCGGCCGACGCCGACGAGTCGTGGGAGCCTCTGCGTCCCACCGCCGCCGGGAATGAGACCGAGCTTGACCTCGGGCTGTCCTAGCTTCGCGTCGTCGGCGCAGATCCGGACGTCGCAACACATCGCAAGCTCGAGCCCACCGCCGAGGCAGTATCCCTGGATTGCGGCGACGAAGGGTGTGCGAGCAGCGTCCATTCGGTGGCCAATCGCATG
>JAYTJO010000408.1:0-2255 GCA_043730975.1 Thermoleophilia bacterium
CCACTCGGTCCACTGGATCGCGCGCTTGAGCTTCCGTGCTAGCAGACAGCAGGCGACGAGCTGCGGGTGCGACGTGATCTTGTTGCCGAAGCCGCCGCCGATGTCCTGCGTGACGATGCGGAGCTTGTCGAGCCCGACGCGCATCGCCGGCCCCATCATGATCGCCGCGAAGCCGGGGAACTGGTTGTTCGTGTACATCGTCCACTGCCCCGTGCCGCGGTTGTACTCGACGAGCGCCCCGCCGCATTCGAGCGGCGTGGAGTTGAATCGGTCGAAGTGGAGCTCGCCGATCGAGACGACGTGATCGGCCTCGGCGAACGCCGCGTCGACGTCACCCCACTCCCACACACCTGAATACGAGAGGTTGCCTCCGCAGTCCTCGTGGAGCACGGGCGCGCCCTCGGCGAGGGCTGCTCGCGCGTCGACGAGCACGTCGAGCGGCTCGTATTCGACCATCACATACTCGGCAGCAGTGCGCGCGAGCTCGCGCGTTTCAGCGACCACGGCGACGACGGGCTCGCCGAGGTAGCGCACCTTGCCGACGGCGAGCGCGTAGTCCTTGACGTGCCCGCCGGGCGGTGCCGCGATCTGGAAGAAGGGATCCGTGAGGATCGCGACCTCGTCACCGGTGAGGGTCCCGTAGACGCCGGGCATCTCGAGCGCCGCCGACACGTCGATCGACTCGATTGTGGCGTGCGCGTAGGGAGAGCGGACGAAGTGCAGATAGCCCATGTCCTTGCGCTTGACGTCGTCGAAAAAGACGCCCTGCCCCTGGACGAGGCGGCCGTCCTCCTTGCGGGGCACGCTCTGACCGACGGCAGAGCCCTTCTGGAGAGTGCCCGCTTCCGTCTCGATGGCCGTCATCGTGCACCACCTTCGCCGACGGCGACGACGGCTTCGATGATGTTCCAGTAGCCCGTGCAACGGCAGATGTTGCCCTGCAGGGCGACCTTCACCTCGTGCTCGCTCGGGCGCGGGTTCGTCTCGAGCAGCGCCGTCGCGCTCATCAACATGCCGGGCGTGCAGTAGCCGCACTGCAGCGCGTGGTGCTCGTGGAACGACTGCTGCAGCGGAGTGAGCTCGCCCTCGTCACCCGCAAGGCCCTCGACGGTGGTGATCGAGGCACCGTCGGCCTGAACGGCCAGCATGCAGCAGCTCTTGATCGCCTCGCCACCGAGTTGCACGGTGCAGGCACCGCAGCTACCCGTGTCGCACCCGACGTGGGTTCCGGTCAGATCGAGGTCGTCCCGGAGGAAGTGCACGAGCAGGAGCGATGCGGGAACGTCGCGCTCGTAGCTCGTCCCGTTGATCTCGACGGAGATCGTTCTTGTCGTGGAAGTCGTGGACACGCTCACCCCTTCGCTCTCTCGGCGGCTTGCAATACGGCGCGAATCGCCGAGACCTCGGCGAGGTGGCCGCGGTACTCCGCGCTCGCGTGGACATCGGACGGTGGGTCGAGACTCGCGGCAAGACCCTGTGCGGCGGCCCGAACGGTTGACTCCGAGAAGTCTCCGTCCGCGAGTTGCTCCTCCATCGCGGTTGCGCGAACAGGGACGGACGAAACACACCCGATCGCAATGCGCGCGCCCTCTACCCCGATTGCCGCGACGGCGCTCGCGAGGTATGTCCCGTGGGCGCCGAGCGTGATGCCCGCCATGGCGTCGCCAGTCCCGGGCTTGCGGGTCGGCACCGAGATCGTCGTCAGGAGCTCACCTTCCGAGACAGCTGTCATATACACGCCGAGGAAGAAGTCCTCCGCCGAGACGACGCGCTCGCCGGATGTACCGCGAATCGTGAACGTCGCCCCGAGCGCGGCAAGGAGCGGTGGATAGTGGTTCGTGGGATCGTTGACGCAGACGTTGCCGCCCACGGTGCCGCGATTGCGGATCTGGACGTCGGCAATCGTTGCTGCGACCTCGGCGAGGATCGGACGTGCCACCTCGACCTCGGAGGAGGCGATCACCATCGTGTTCGTGACCATGGCACCGATCTCGAGCGCGCTCTGATCGGCGGAGAACGAGATCGTGCGGAGCTCGGTGAGGTCCGCGAGATCGACGAGTACATCGGGCGAGGCAGCCCGGGCCTTCATCACGTTGACGAGCGTCTGGCCCCCTGCGAGGGCACGTGCCCCATCGTGCTCGGAGAGGAGAGCGATGGCCTCCTCGATGGTGGCCGGACGCGCGTACTCGACTTCTCGTAGAAGCATGCCCCTATTGGTCGCACACAGACCACTGACATGTCAAGAAAGAGGTGAT
>JAYTJO010000409.1:0-1588 GCA_043730975.1 Thermoleophilia bacterium
CGCCGCGTACGAGGAGGGACGCGACGACGAGAGCAAGAACGGTGACGATGAGCGGCGGCTGCCGGCGCTGAAGGTCGGCGAGTCGGTGAGCGCGTCGTCGCTCGAGGCCGACGGACACTCGACCTCTCCCCCTGCCCGGTACACTGAGGCGTCGCTCGTAAAGGCGCTCGAGGACCGAGGCATCGGCCGCCCGTCAACGTACGCGTCGATCATGGGCACGATCCTCGATCGTGGCTACGTCTTCAAGAAGGGCACGGCTCTTGTCCCCACGTTCCTTGCCTTCTCCGTCACGAAGCTGCTCGAGAAGCACTTCGGACGGCTCGTCGACTACGACTTCACGGCGTTACTCGAGGACGATCTCGACCGTATCGCCGAGGGCGACGAGAATCGGGTCGACTGGCTGAGTCGGTTTTACCGCGGGACGGCGGCGCATAACGGCGAGCCCGCCGAGGAAGGCCTCCACGCACTCGTGACCGACCACCTCGAGGAGATCGACGCCCGCGACGTGAACTCGATCGAGATTCCGGGCGCGGACGGCATCGTGTTGCGCGTCGGCCGATACGGCCCCTATCTGCAGCGTGGCGAAGAGCGGGCGAGCGTCCCCGATGACATGGCGCCTGACGAGCTGACCCGCGAGAAGGCCGAGGAGCTCCTGGCCAGGGGCTCGAGCGACCGGACGCTCGGTGTTGACCCGGAGTCGGGTCGCGAGATCGTGGCCCGGGACGGTCGCTACGGCCCGTATGTGAGCGAGGTGCTCGAGGAGGGTTCCACGGACAAGCCACGCACCGGCTCCCTCTTCAAGACGATGTCGCTCGAAACATTGACGCTGGAGGATGCGCTGCGGCTGTTGTCCCTTCCTCGCGTTCTGACAGCGGCGGACGGCGAGGAGATTCAGGTCGCAAACGGACGCTACGGCCCCTACATCAAGAAGGGATCCGACACCCGCTCGCTCACCGACGAGGAGCAGCTTTTCACGGTCACGGTGGAAGAGGCAACCGCCATTCTCGCGCAGCCGAAGGAGCGGCGTGGCCGCGGGCAGGCGAAGCCGCCGCTCAAGGATCTCGGCCCCGATCCGACGACGGCCAGGCCGATCGTCGTCAAGGACGGGCGCTTCGGTCCCTACGTGACCGACGGCGAGACGAACGCGAGTCTCCGCCGGGGGGATGAGCCGGAGAGCCTGACGATGGATCGTGCGCTCGAGTTGCTGGCCGAACGCCGGGCAAAGGGGCCTGCTCCGAAGAAGCGCCGCTCCACCGCCAAGCGCTAACGCACCGTCCGCACACGTCGGTCACCGATCCACTATCGTGAGGGGTACTGGTCGTCGGCCCGCCGTGCCGATGGATCGGTGGAGTCTGCTCCTCCCGAGCGGAGGAATAACGGTTAAGGAGATTGCGTTGTCAGCTTGTGACAGCAAAACCTGGTCACTACCCCTGGAAAACAGGGAAAATTCAGCATAGAGTCACGAAAGATTGTGCACACCGGGGTACGCGAAAGGACTGAAACAGCCTCTTGACGCAGAGCCAGCTGACCGAACTGTTCGAATCCGATCAGATCAAGGGACTGGTCGCGCGCTCGGAGGAGCGCGGCT
>JAYTJO010000410.1:0-4541 GCA_043730975.1 Thermoleophilia bacterium
CTTGATCACCGGCAGCGTTGCGCCGTAGGTCAGCACCGCCGACATCTGGAGCAGGAGCTTCAGCCGCTCCCGGATCGCGATCACCGAGAGCTCGTGGAACGACTCCGCGCAATCGCCCGCCTGGAGCAGGAAGGCACGCCCCTCAGCCGCCTCCGCAAGCTGGTGCCGGAGCGCGCGCGCCTCGCCGGCAAAGATGAGCGAGGGCAGCAGGCTCAGCCGGTCTCGCACGGCAGCAAGAGCATCCGGGTCTGGCCACTCGGGCTGCTGGAGCGCCGGAAACCGGTGCCAGGAGGAAGGCGTCCAGGTAGGGTCGGTCACGGCCATTCGGTCAGTGTAGATGCGCGCCGTTTTGACGCTGCGCCTCCGAACGTCTAGAAATGGAGCGGGACTCCCATGCGCATCTTCTCTGGCATCAAGCCGACCGGCGACTCGACGCTCGGCAACTACTCCGGTGGCTTCCGGCAATACGCCGCCACCCAGGAAATGGGCGACGCGACCTTCTGCATCGTCGACCTCCACGCGATCACGGTGCCGTACGACCCTGCCGACCTGTACGGAAGGACGCTCGACCTGTTCGCGATGCTGATCGCGACGGGCCTCGATCCGGAACGCACGACCGTTTTCGCGCAGAGCCACGTCACCGCTCACGCCGAGGCGAGCTGGCTGCTGTCGGCTGTCGCCGGCTACGGACAACTCGGCCGCATGACGCAGTTCAAGGAGAAGGGCAGCGATCAGGAGTTCATCGCCTCCGCGCTGTTCAACTATCCGGTGCTGATGGCGGGCGACATCCTGCTTTATCAGGCCGACATCGTCCCGATCGGTGACGATCAACGACAGCATCTGGAGCTCGCTCGCGACATCGCCGAGCGGTTCAACGGACGCTACGGCGAGGTCTTCACCGTGCCGGATGGGTTCTACCCGGAGGTGGGAGCACGCATCATGTCGCTCCAGGATCCATCGGCGAAGATGGGCAAGACCGGGAGCTCGGAGCAGGGAACCGTCCGCCTGCTCGACGACCCCGATGTGATCCTGAAGAAGTTCAAGACCGCCGTCACGGACTCCGGCCGGGAGGTACGGAAGGCCGATGACAAACCGGGCATCTCGAACCTGATCGACATCATGTCGGTCGCCACCGGAAGCGCGCCTGCGCAGATCGAGGCCGAGTTCGGGGATGCCGGGTACGGCGAGTTCAAGCTTGCAGTCGGCGAAGCGGTCGTCGCTCTGCTCGAGCCGATTCGAGAGCGCTACACCGAGCTCCGCGCCGACGAGGGCGAGCTCGTCCGCCTGCTCGGTCTCGGTGCGGACAAGGCCCGGGCCACGTCGACGCCGACCCTGGAGCGCATGTACGAGACAATGGGGTTCGTGCGGCTGTAGGGGCGACGCTCGCGCGGATGCGTCGCCCGCGCAGCGGGCGGGACCCGGTGCTCCCGCGGATGCGTTTCCAGCGCGAGCGTGTACGTCGCCCTACAGACCGACCAGCCTCCGAAGTGCCTCGACCTCGTCGCGCGTCAGCGACCGAGACTCGCCGATCGGCACCCGGCTGACGTCGAGACCGGCGTAGCCCGTCCGCCGTAGCCGCACGACGGGAAACCCGACCGCGTCGCACATCCGCCGAACCTGGCGATTGCGCCCCTCGTGCAGCACGAGCTCGATCCGCGAGCGGCCGAGCTGCCGCGCCCGTGCCGGGGCGGTGATGCCGTCCTCGAGCTCGACGCCCGCTGCGAGCGCGGCGACGGCGGCCTGGGTCAGGTCACCCTCGACATCCGCGACGTACGTCTTCTCGACGCCGTAGCGGGGGTGTGCAAGCCGGTGCGCCAGATCGCCGTCATTCGTGAGCAGGAGGACGCCGCTCGTGTCGATGTCCAACCTGCCCACCGGCACCACCCGCGCCTCATGACCGACGAGATCCACCACGGTCGGGCGCCCCTCGGGATCGCTGGCGGTCGTGACCACCCCGAGCGGCTTGTTGAGGAGGACGTGCGCGAGGTCTTGCTTGCCGACGCGCTCGCCGTCCACTTCGACGACATCTCTCGCGGCGACGAACGTGTTGAGCTCGCCACGCTGCCCGTTCACCGTTACCCGACCCTTCTTGATCAGGTCGTCGGCGGCGCGTCGCGACGCGACGCCGGCTCGGGCGAGGTAGCGATTGAGGCGCATGACGAGGATTCTCGTCTACTCTCCGATTCGGTGCGTGACTACACCGAGCTGACCCGAAGGCTGGCCGACCTCGTCGTCGGGTACGGCGCGAACGTGCAACCGGGACAACTCGTCGGCATCTCGAGCTACGTCGGCAAGGAGGAGCTGACACGGGAGATCGCTCGCGCGGCCTACGAGCGCGGCGCCCACTACGTCGACGTCCTCTACTGGGATCACCGGGTCAAGCGCCAGCGTCTCCTCCACGGAGATCCGGAGACCTTCGGCTACATCCCTCCGTGGATGCACGCGCGGTTGCGACACCTGTCGGACGAGCATGCCGCCCGGATTTCACTCAGCGGCCCCCAGTCGCTGGACGTCTTCGAGGGAGTCCCGGCCGACCGCTCAGGCACCGACGCCCTTCCCTACCTGCCCGAGACCGGCGAAATAATCAGTCTGCGCACGACGAACTGGTGCGTTGCGCCAGCGCCCACGAGAGCGTGGGCAACGGCCGTCTACCCTGACGCCGAGCCCGAAGACGCGTACTCTCGGCTCTGGGATGCAATCGCGCACGTGTGCCGCCTCGACGAAGATGATCCGGCAGCGGCCTGGAACGCCCGCTTCGCAGCAATCACGGAGGATGCCGAGAAGCTCACGGCCCGACGGTTCGACGCTATCCGGCTGCACGGCCCGGGCACCGATCTCACGGTGGGGCTTTTCGCGTCATCGCGGTGGAAGGCTGCAGGCTTCCAGACGATCGACGGACTCCACCACTTTCCGAACATCCCGAGCGAGGAGATGTTCACGACACCCGATCCCCTACGGGTCGACGGCTACGTCAGTGCGACCATGCCGCTCGACTTCTACGGTTCGATCCTGAACGGAATCCGGATCGAGTTCGAGGAGGGCCGGGCGGTCAAGATCGACGCCGATGACAATGCAGAGACACTCCGCAGCGCCTGCGCGAAGGATGACGGCGGCACGCGGCTCGGGGAGCTCGCGCTGGTCGACGGCGCGGGCCGGATCGGCCCGCTCGAGACGGTCTTCTTCGACACGCTCCTCGACGAGAACGCAGCGAGTCACATCGCGCTCGGCACCGGCTACAAGCAAGCGGTCGAGGACGAATCCGAGCACGGGAGAATCAACAGGAGCAAGATCCACATCGATTTCATGATCGGCAGTCCCGCACTCGACGTCGACGGCGTCACGCGCGACGGCGCCGTCGTCCCGCTGCTCCGCAACGGCACATGGCAGATCTGATTGGAGAGGTTGCGGTGGAAGAGCGTACCGCAACCTCTCCAATCAGTCATTCCTGCTCGCTTCGCGAGATCCTGAAGGGGCTCGCCCGCGAGCCTCTGCACTCCGACGTGTTTCCAAAGGGCCGCCGATGGGAGAGCTTACCGCTGCCCCACCGACCAGTCGTTTCTGCTCGCTTCGCGAGACCCTATCGGAGGGAACGCATGCTTCGAGAGCGACGAGGCGGCCGTCGGATTCGTAGGGGCTAGGCGCCGCCGAGCCCCCGGCGAGGCCAGCCTCGCCCGCAACGGCGTTCGTGTTCGGGCGACGCTGTACGGCGCCGAGGCGCCGTTTCGCATAGCCCCTACGCCTGGTTCTGGATCGCGCGGGTAGGAATCACGAGGCGCGTGCCTCCGCGACCTCGAGCAGCCGCTCGCGGATCGCGGCCTGATCCTCGCCGATGTCGTCGAGGCGCGGCAACGCGGCGAGCGACTCGAGCCCGAAGACGCGCTCGAAGAGCGCCGTCACGCGATACCGCACTGCACCACCCGGGCTGTTCTCACGGCCGGCCTCGGCGATCAGGCCTCGCTCGACGAGCGAGGCAACGGCCGAATCGGCGGCGACACCTCTGATCTGGGCGATCTCGGGCCGCGACACGGGGCCGAGATAGGCAACGATCGCGACGGTCTCGAGCGCAGCCTGCGAGAGCCCCCGCTCGACCGGGCGCTCGAAGAGACGCGCGCATGCCTCCGCCGCCTCACGCGCCGCGCCGAAGGCGTAGCCACCCGCCACCTTCTGCAGGACGATGCCGCTGCGACCTTCGCTGTAGCGCTCGCGCAAGAGTCCGAGGGCCAACTCGATCCGTTCAACATCGTCAGCGGTCGCCTCGGCGAGCTCATCCATGGTCAACGGCTGCGACGCGACGACGAGCAGCGCCTCGACCGTCCTCGCAAGCGCATCGAGCGGGTTGGCAGAGATCAGGCGGAGCGGGCGGTCCACTGCAGCATCCTTCCGTCGTCGGTGTCAAAGAGGGGCTCGTCGGCACGGGCAATCCTGATCGGCGCGAACGGCGCGGCTTGCGAGATCGAGATCTCGCCTTCCTTGCGGAGCTCGAGCAGCGCCAGAAAGGCGACGGCCTGCTCGACGCGTGAGAGGCCCTTCATCTCGGCGTC
>JAYTJO010000411.1:0-12559 GCA_043730975.1 Thermoleophilia bacterium
TTCTGGGCGTCGTTGTCCTCGGGCTCACGGTCGTCGGCCTCGATGCGCTCGTCGGTGGTTCGAGCCACGTCACCGATGCCGTGGGCGACGGCCCGGGGACCCTGTTCGACGATCTCGACCGCCGGCTCCGAATCTCGTTGGCCGATGCACGTTCGGGTACCGATCGGGTGGTGATCTGTCTTCTCTCACTCGCCGGGCTCACCTGGCTCGCCTTGAGAGGACGGCGGAGCCCGGTGATCGTTGCAATGCTCGTCGGCCTCGGCGTCTCGCTCGTCGTCAACGACACACCCGTGGACGTGCTCGGCTACGGCGCCCTCGGCTTGCTCGCGCTAACGGCCTGGGACGAGACGAGAATGCATAGCTTGCCCAACGAGGCTTCGGCTGTTGCAAACCGTGCGACGTCGTAGGATCTCCCGGTGACAACTTCCTACTGGCTCAGCGAGCCGACAACGCCGTTTCCTGCCGCGACCGTCGACAACCCCGATGTCGTCGTCGTCGGTGCCGGCGTCACGGGGTGCGCTGCAGCGCTGCGGCTGGCACAGGCGGGCAAGCGCGTGCGGCTTGTCGACGCACGCGAGGTCGCAGGCGGCGCGAGCGGACGCAACGGCGGCTTTGCCCTCCGTGGCATGCCCGCCGCCTTCGACGTCACGGCCGAGTCGGTGGGCGAGGACACCGCCAGCGAGCTGATGGCCTGGACAGAAGACGCGATCGACACGATCGAAAGCCTCGCGGGCGACTCGTTCCGCCGCGTCGGTTCGCTGCGGATCGCTGTCGACGAGGAGGAACGCGACGAGCTCAGGGTCGAGTACGAGGCGCTCGTCGCCGCCGGGTTCGGAGCGGAGTGGCTCGAAGGCTCCGACCTGCCGGTTCCGGGACGGTTTGCCGCAGGACTCCGCCATGTCCCCGACGGCGTCCTCCAGCCCGCGCGCTGGGTGCGGAGGCTTGCCGGCCTCGCGGCGGAAGCTGGTGTCGAGATTCGGGAGCACGTGCGTGTTGGATCCCTCGACGAGCTGGGAGGCGCAACGGTCGTCGTCTGCGTCGACGGCTATCCGAGCGGCCTCCTCGGGCCGATCGAGGGCCTTGTGATCCCGACCCGGGGTCAGGTGATCGCGACAGAGCCGATCTCCGAGCGTCTCTTCGAGGTGCCCCACTACGGCCGCCACGGCTACGACTACTGGCACCAGGACGTGGCCGGAAGGATCGTTGCCGGAGGCTTCCGTGACGTGTCGTTCGACACCGAGTTCACGGCCGAGGAGGAGCTGACCGAGAACGTCCAGCGGGCGCTGCGCGCGTTCGTGAACGGCCTCATCGGCCGCGAGCTGCGGGTCGACTACGCCTGGGCGGGAATCTTCGGGATGGTGATGGACTTCCTTCCGATCGTCGGCCGAGCCCCCGGGCTCGAGAACGTCTGGGTTGCGGGTGGCTACTCGGGCCACGGCAACGTGCTCGGCTTCGCATGTGGCGAGCTCGTGGCGCGAGCGGTCGCGGGCGAGGATGTCCCGTTTCTCGACGTCCTCGATCCGGCTCGGCTCCTGAATGCCGATGACTGACCGCTCGGGCTACCGCGTGCTCTGAGCAGTTGCAGCGCACGGGTGCAAAGTGGATACTCGTGCGGTGCAACCCGAGCCCGGATCTCTGACTGCGAGGTCGGCGACACGAGCCGATCTGACGGCCGTGACCGAGACGATCGCCCTCGCGTTTCACGGTGGCCGAGAACCTGGCCCACATCGACGAGGAAGGGATGCCCGCCTACCTCGAATCGAGCAATCCCGCCAACAACCACCGCTACGAGCGCTTCGGCTTCGTGAAGATCGGTGCGTTCTTCCCCCCGGGAGGAGAGACACCGGTCACGACGATGTGGCGCGATGCGCGCTGAGCGAGGCACAGGGCGCCCACAGACGTGGGCGTCGATCGCTCGCGATCACTCATGAAGCCTCGCTACTCGGGCAGCGGGCCGACGAACTCGACCCCGAACTCGAGAGCAGCTGCGTGGATCTGCTCGCCGTCGATCGACTCGAGTGACGGCAGGCCCCCGGGCTGCGACGGGGTCGTGATCGCCCGATAGAACTCCCCGTGGCGTGGCGTCGTGAGGATGAGGTATCGCGCCGACTCCGACTCGATCCGGAATCCGTGGACTGCCCCTCCCGGTACGTGTGCAAACGCCCCGGGGCCAACTCGAACGCCGGGGTGATCACCGACGAAGAGTGTGATCTCGCCCTCGACCACGTAGAACGACTCCATGTCAGCGGCGTGCCGGTGGAGCGGGACGCTCTCGCCATGCTGCGCCCGTTCGTCGACGAGCGCGAATGCTCCGCCCGTCTGCTCGCCGGTCGCGAGAAAGAACGTGGATGTCTCACCCATCCAGCGGAGCTCGCTCTCGCCGGCCTCGTGGACATACGGTTCAGGTGTTGTCATTGCGCCCCCTTCGTCGTCTTGGTTGGGGCTGACCCTAGCTAGGCGACAGCACGGCGGCTTTCAAGGACGCCAATCGAGCCGAGGCGGACTACGCTCCGGTGATGCCGTTGTTCGATCGCACCGAACACGAGTCGCCGACCTCGTCTCCCTGGGACGAGAACCGTGTCCGTTGCGGAATCGACAGGATCGTGGACGAGACTCTCGACGCGCTCGAGCCGGGGCGCTTCTGGCCGCGAAGCGAGCTCGACGACTATGGGCGCCCGGTCGAACGAGACCGTGCCCTGTGGATCGGCGCCACCGGCGTGCTCTGGGCGCTCGAGAGGCTTGGGGCGGGCGTAGGGGAGCAGAGCGTGTACGAGAGCTACCTCGAGCAGCCGGACATCCCGGGGTCGACCGGGCTGATGAACGGTGAAACGGGAGTCCTGCTCGTCTCCTGGCGACTCGCCCCGACCCCGGAGAAGGAGGAGCGCCTGCTCCAGCTCGTGACCGGGAACCTCGGGAGCCCTGACAACGAGCTCTTCGACGGCGTGCCGGGGACGATGCTCGCAGCGCTGCACCTCTACGAAGCGACGGGTGAGGAGCGGTGGCGCGAGGCGTGGCTCTCCTGCGCGGCGCATGTCTGGGGACGCTTCCGTCATGACGACGAGCTCGGCTGTCGGATCTGGGTGCAACACCGACGGGGCAGGCTGATTCGGAGCATCGGCGCGGGTCACGGCTTCGCGTCGAACGCACACTCGCTCCTGCGCGGCCACGAGCTACTCGGCGAGGAGTGGACGGCCGAGGTGCAGCGAGCGGTCGCCGACACCGCAATGGCCCTCGCCGTGCGCGAGGCCGAGCTCGTCAACTGGCCGACGGCAGCCGACCTCTACTGGGCCGAGCAGTTCACGACGCGCGTCCAGTGGTGTCACGGCGCCCCCGGTCTGATCACCAATCTCGCCACGCTCCCGCGCGACGAGCAGACAGACGATCTCCTGGCCGCGGCGGGTGAGCTCACCTGGCGTGCGGGGCCGCTCCGGAAGGGCGCGGGCCTCTGCCACGGCACCGCCGGCAATGGCTGCGCCTTCCTCGCCCTTCACGCTCGCACGGGCGACGAACTCTGGCTCGATCGCGCCCGGGTCTTCGCCGTCCACGCACTCGAGCAGACCGAGGCGTCAGGTCCGCGCCACTCGCTCTGGACGGGCAACATCGGCGTCGCCCTCTACCTGCGCGCCTGTCTAGACGGCTGGCAGGGAATGCCGATCGTGGACTACCTCTAGCAATCTCTGTCCGGAGCGAGTATCGCCTCGCGTTTTCGCCTCCGGAGGATGAACTGTGCACATCTCCGTTCTCGCGGGAAGTATGTCCTGCGTGTCACGATAGGGTCGGTCTGATGGAGATCCCGTTCGCGATCAGAGGCGTGGAGGGCCGCGTCCTCGTTTCGTTCGAGCCCAACCGGCAGCCAGAGTCGATCGGCTGCCAGCAAGAAACACGTGGCTTTCCTGTCTGTTCGGCGATGGTCGAGCGTCCGCTGCATGGCTATGACTCGCTGATGGGATGGGTGCAGCTCGTTCGCTCGGGCGACAACGAGAGCCGTGGCGAACTGTTCGAGATGGATCCGCTCGCCTTCCTCGGATCTCTGGCTCATCCTTTTTGCTGGCTCGGTCTCAACCCGATCCTGTTCGATGTGCCATCTCGCTCGTCTCTTGCCGACCTCGAGTGGACCGCGAGGAGCTTCCTCTGCGTTCCCGACGACCTCGGGAACGGACTCGAGGCACACGCGGTGCTCGGGTTCGAATGGGGCTTCGCAATCGAACGAGGAGAGATCATTCTCCAGCCGCCCCGACGACTAGGCTCAGCGGCCTGGGACGAGATCCTGCCCGTTCTCCGCGGCGAGCACGAAGGATGGGGCTTCCCGCCAGGCTTTACCGAACTCACCTGAAGTAGCCGATCGTCACGGGCTCCTGAGGCACGAGGGCAGCCCCTCGCCTCTCCTATACTCGCGTGCATGACGCGGGCGGTGCTGTTCACGTTCGTGGGTGTCGTGTGGTGTGTGCGCTCGCTGCAGACGTTCGCTGACCCCGAATACACGGATCCCGTGTCCGCGTCGGACTGGTTCGCGGTGCTGTCGTTCAGTGCTGCGCTGTTCGCTCTGGCGTTGGCGCTACCGTTGTTCGCGCAGCTGCTCGGTAGTCGGGCGGCGTTCCGGGTGTCGCTCGTCCCGGCCGTGGGCGCCGCCGTGGCGGGTCTCGGGAACCTCCTCGAGGACGCTCTGCAAATGGGCTTTGCGTTCTGGTTCTACGGCGTGGGCGGCGCGCTGACGGGGGGTGGCCTCATCGCACTCACCGTCGTGGTTGCGGTCGTTGGTGGCGGTCGTCGCCGACTCCTCGCAGCCATACCCGCGGCGACGCTGATCGGGTGGAACCTGTTCGAGTCCGGGGGCGGCGTTCTCATCCTGGCAGCGTGGCTGGCCGCAGCAGCGCTGGCTCTCGGTCGCCCGGCGCCCACGGCTGCGCAGACAGGCCCCGCGGCGCCGTAGCCGGCTCTGCGCCGAATTCGCTCAGAATCCGCTCGTCAAGGTGAAGCGCGACGAGCAGCGACAAGTCGGACTCCGTGAACGGTGTCGCTCGAAGGCGTGCCGTCACGATCATCGAGCGACGATAGCTCGCCTGCGACACGATGCAACGCCCACGCAAACCGGTGGTTCCAGGTTCAGAGCGCGAGGCGCTGCAGTTCCATCCCGTCGGCCTTGGCCGCCGCGACCTTCGCGATCGCGAGATCCTGGATCGCGAGGCCTGTCGAGTCGAACAGCGTGATATCCCGGGCGTTCCGCCGCCCCTCTGCTTCGCCGGTGAGCACGCGGCCGATGTCCGTGACCCGGTCGCGGGTGACGACACCCGCCTCCACTCCGGCCGCGAGCTCACCGCCATGGCTCGCCTGCTCCCAGTCGTCGCAAAAGAGATCGGCGCGGGCGAGTTCGCCGACCGCCACTTCGGCCTTGCCCGGCCCGTCCGCACCCATCATCGAGACGTGCTGACCATCGTGGAGTGAACCCTCGGGGAAGAGCAGCTCGCGCCCGGGCGTGACCGTGACCACGATGTCGCAGGCAAGGGCTTCCTCGCGCGACGCTGCCACGGTCGCCCCCAGACGATCGGCCACGAGTGCGGCGCGGGCGGGGTCGATGTCCCACACGTGGACGTCGCTGCCGAGAGCGCGAAACATCCGCACCGTCTCCGCACCGTTGACGCCGCAGCCGATCACGGCGGTCGACTCGGCTCCCGCGCGGCACAACGTCTCGGCCGCGATCACGCCGGCCGCAGCAGTGCGCAGCGCGGTCACCGCTGCTGCATCGAGCAGAGCCACCAACGCACCCGTTTCGGCGTCGGAGAGCAACACGAGCCCCGTCACCGTGGGCAGGCCCTTCGCCGGGTTCCCGGGGAAGGACGTCACCCATTTCAACAGAGCGTGGCCGCCGCCGAGCGCGGGCATCGCCCTGAAGTCTCCGGCGGGATAGTTCGTGACATAGAGCTTCGGGTGCATCGTCCAGTCGCCGTTTGCATGCGCAATGAAGGCTGCCTTGACCGCGTCGTAGGCCTCGTGCGGGGAAACCGCGCGCCCGACATCGGCGCCCGAGAAGAAGGGAACGGCCAGCCGCATTAGAACGCCTTGACGGCGCCGATCAGCTTCACGATCGAGTCCTTGGCGTCGCCGAACAGCATCGTCGTGCGCGGATCGAGGTACAGCTCGTTGTCGATTCCCGCGAACCCGGGAGCCATCGACCGCTTCATCACGACGACGGCCGCCGCCTTGTCGACGTCGAGGATCGGCATCCCGTAGATCGGTGACGAAGTATCGGTGCGCGCGGCCGGGTTCGTGACGTCGTTTGCGCCGATCACGAGCACGACGTCGGCCTGCGGGAACTCGGGGTTGACCTCGTCCATCTCTTTCAGCACGTCGTACGGGACGTTCGCCTCGGCGAGGAGGACGTTCATGTGTCCCGGCATGCGGCCTGCGACGGGGTGAATTGCGTAGACGACGTCGACGCCCTTCTCCTCCAGCAGCTCGCCGAGTTGGCGGACGTCGTGCTGTGCTTGCGCGACCGCGAGGCCGTAGCCGGGGACGACGATCACCTTGCGCGCGTACGAGAGCATCACCGCGACGTCCTCCGGTGAGGTCGCGCGAACGGTGCGCCCGTCGTCGACCCGTGCCGCGCCGGTGCCTGCCTGCACCTGGCCGAACGCACCGAAGAGCACGTTCGTGATCGAGCGGTTCATCGCCTTGCCCATCATCAGTGTCAGCAGAGTGCCCGAGGCGCCAACGAGAGCGCCTGCGACGATGAGGACGTTGTTGTGCAGCACGAAGCCCGTCGCGGAGGCGGCGAGCCCGGTGAAGGCATTGAGAAGCGAGATCACGACCGGCATGTCTGCGCCGCCGATCGGCAGCACGAACATGACGCCGAAGACGAGAGCAGCGGCGATGAGCCCGTAGATCAGCCCCTGTTGATCCCCGCCTGCCGCGATCCACACACCGAGAACGACCGCGATGCCGATGATCAGCGCGTTCACGATCTGCTGGCCGCGGAACACGATCGGACGCCCCGAAATGAGCTCCTGCAGCTTCGCATACGCAACGAGCGATCCGGAGAACGAGATGGCACCGATCATGGCCGAGAGGGCGATCGACGTCGCCTCGACCGTCGAGAACGTGCCGCCGAACCGATGGAACTCGTCGAGGGCGATGAGCGCTGCTGCGCCGCCGCCGACCCCGTTGAAGAGGGCCACCATCTGCGGCATCGCCGTCATCTTCACCATGCGCGCCCCGACGAGCCCGACGGCGCCACCGACGACCATCCCGATCCCGATCAGGGGATAGTTGCCAACGCCGTCCTGGAGAAGCGTGACGACGATCGCGAGCGCCATCCCGGCAGCGCCGATCCAGTTCCCCTTGCGCGCGTGCTTCGGCGACGAGAGAAAGCGAAGCGCGAGGATGAAGGTCACGATCGTGACCAGGTAGAGGGCGTCAGTCGTCGTTCGACTCACGCCGGGGCTCCCTTCTCCTGAACATCTGCAGCATCCGGTCGGTGACGACGAAGCCGCCGACGACGTTGGCCGACGCGAGCACGACCGCGACGACGCCGACGACCTTGCTGAACGTGTCGTCGGCTGCGCCTGCGATCAGGATTGCTCCGACGATGACGATCCCGTGGATTGCGTTCGTGCCCGACATCAGCGGCGTGTGCAGCATCGTCGGCACCTTCGAGATCACCTCGATGCCGAGGAAGATCGCGAGGACGAGAATCGTCAGCTCGAGGATGAAGGACGTCTCTATGCCGCCACCTCTTCGGTCGGGCGGGCCACGCAGGCGCCACCGGTGATGTCGTCGTCGAAATCGAGTCTCAGCTCCCCGCCCGGGGCGAGGTGCTGAAGGAGCGCGCTCACGTTGCGCGCATAAAGGCGGCTCGCATCGGCCGCCATCAGTGACGGCAGGTTCGTGAAGCCGACGAGCGTGACCCCGTCGCGGACGATCTCCTGGCCGGGGCTCGTAAGCTCGCAGTTCCCACCCGCCTCGGCAGCGAGGTCGACGATGCAGCTGCCTGCCCGCATCTGGCCAACCGTCGATGCCGCGATCAGTTTCGGAGCGGGACGGCCGGGGACGAGCGCTGTCGTGATCACGATGTCGAAGTCGG
Organism: Thermoleophilia bacterium; assembly: GCA_043730975.1. Lineage (GTDB taxonomy): Bacteria > Actinomycetota > Thermoleophilia > Gaiellales > Gaiellaceae > Gaiella. The sequence goes on from JAYTJO010000411.1 coordinate 8,078, forward strand.
GGACGCGCTCCTCGAGTGCGGCCTGCTGGGCTGCCTGCTGCTCGGGTGTCAGCTCCTTCGCATAGCCGCCCTCGGTCTCCTCGCCGTGCACGCCGAGGTCGAGGAACTTGGCTCCGAGAGACTCGACCTGCTCCTTCACGGCCGGGCGTACGTCGAACGCCGTGACGACGGCCCCGAGTCGTCGCGCCGTTGCGATCGCCTGCAGGCCCGCGACACCGGCTCCCATGACGAGAACGCGGGCGGGCGCGATCGTGCCGGCGGCCGTCATCAGGAGCGGAAACATCTTCTGCACGCGATCGGCGGCAATCAGCACGGCCTTGTACCCGGCAACGGTTGCTTGCGAGGAGAGCGCGTCCATCGACTGGGCGCGGGTGATCCGCGGCACGGATTCCATGGCGAACGCGACGACACCCTGCCGACGCAGGCGCTCGATCCCCTCGGTGTCCGTCAGTGGTGAGAGAAATCCGATCAGCAGCGTTCCCGGGGCCATCGCTGCCACCTCCTCGGCGGAAGGACGCGAGACGCGAACGACCGCGTCGGCCCCCTCGAGCAGGGTTCCCGGTTCGCTCAGCGTGGCTCCGGCCGCCACGTAGTCCTCATCCGGAAAACCGGCCACCGCACCTGCTCCGCGCTCGACGACGATCTCGAACCCCACAGGCGCGAGACGCCCGATCGCATCGGGGACGAGGGCAACCCGGCCTTCGCCGGCGGCAGCCTCACGGGGAACGACGATTCGCACGATCAGAATCTACGGGAAGGGATTTCCCCGCGTGAGGGGAACCTCTCCCCTCGTGCACCGTCTTGCACCCCTCACTGCCGCCATGCGAGCCTGCGACTCCTCTCTGGAGGGTCACGCCGCGCGGGTCGGGAGTCACGCGGAGGCGATGGCGTATCGCCTTTCATGGTCGGATGACCGGTTGGATGCCCTTCGCCTGGGTGCAGCGCTCCACGATGTGGGCAAGGCGAACATCCGTCCCGGTCTCCTCCAGAAGCCCGGACGCCTCGACCCTGAGGAGGTCGCGGCGATTCGTGCGCATCCTGTCGAGGGCGCCTGGATGATCGCCGGCGTCCCGGCGTTCGAGGCTGCGCTGCCGTATGTGCTGTTCCACCACGAGCGCTGGGACGGGGGCGGCTACCCGACCGGGCGAGCGGGAACCGAGATCCCTGTCGAGGGCCGACTGCTTGCCGTGGCGGACGCGTTCGACGCGATGACGTCCCTCCGGCCCTATCGCGACCGTCTCTCTTCCGACGAGGCGGCGTTGGAGGTCGAGCGCTGCGCGGGGAGCCAGTTCGACCCGGCACTGGCCGAGATCTTCGTCGAGGCACACGCCGCCGGTGAGATCTTCACGGAAGGCATGGTCGCCGTCGCGGTGTAGTCTGTCGCGGGCGACGGGGGTCAGAGCGAAGCCCACACCTCGAGCTTCGTCGTCGTCCGCTGAATCACCTCGTTGGTGAACTCCAGTGTTCCGGCGTGACCGCCGAGATCGGCCGTGCGCACGCCGGCGGCAACGGCCTCGAGACACGCCTCTCGGATGGCGCGGCCCGCCGTCTGACCCTCGCTGTCGTCGGCATGACCGAGGAGCGCAGCGCAGGCGAGGATCATCGCCATCGGGTTTGCGACGTCCTTTCCGAAGAGAGACGGAGCGGTGCCGTGCGCCGCCTCGGCCATCAGCGCCGACGGGACGTAATCGTCCCCGAAAGCGACGAGCAGTGACTCGGAGCCGGCAATCGAGCCGAAGAGAGGGAGGACGAGGTCGGAGAGGATGTCGCCGTCGCGGTTGAGCGCCGGGATCACCATCGGTGATCCGCTCGACGAGATAAGGAGAGCGAACGTGGCGTCGATCAACTGCGGCTCGTACTCGACGTCCGGGTGCCGCGCGGCCGCAGCGTCCATCTCCTCCTTCAGCATTCCCTCGTAGACGGGGCTGACGGTGTATTTCGGCCCGCCGAAGACCTTGGCGCCCATCCGACCGGCCTGCCGGAACGCGAACTCTGCCACGGCCCTGCAGATGCCCCGCTCGATGCGCTCGGTGCGGTAGGCAACCTCGTCATCTCCTGCGCCCTCGCGCCACTCCTTTGCGCCGTAGGCGTCTCCGACCGCCATGCGCACGACCGAGATGGGGGAGTGGACACCGCCGAGTGGGACGACCCCGGGAATCCGCCGACCGGTTCGCACGATCACCTTGCCGCCGATCTCCTCGCGGAGAATCCGGTTCGGCGACCCGACGTCGCCCGTGGCCTCGGGCGTGATCGTAGCCGCCTTGATGCCGAACCCGTGCTCGCGCACCGCCACGGCGGCCTCGTGGACGACGGCGTTGTTCGTCGCGCGACGGTTTGCGAGAGAGAGGTCGAACCGCGGGAGGGCTAGCTCGAAGCCGATCACGTCGCGATCGAGGAGGTGCAACGACGCTTCCAGCAGCTCCTGTCCGGTGTCGTCGCCTTCGAGAACGACAATCGTGCGCGACTCCATCCTGCCAGTGTAGTCGCGGTCGTACAGACGTCGATCGGTTGGCATTTCCGGAAATGAGTGGGTAAAATCGACGACGTTCAATACCATCAGCTATTCGACGTTGGAGCGGAAAGCGTTCTACTGACGGAGAGGAATATCGATGGCTCGAAAGACGGTTCTCGTGTGCGACAACTGTGGGGTCGAGGTCGAGGACGGCCGGGGTGCGACGTTGCGCGTCACGTTCACCGATGCACGCCGCGGCGCCAAGGCCGCAGACCTCTGTGACGGTTGCGCGGGCACCATGCCCGGTACAGCGGTCGCGCGGCGCGGTCGCAAGCCGAAGTCGCTCGGCTAATCATCTCGTAGGCGTCGAGTCGGCAGGCGGTGCGCCGTCTGCCGGCTGGGCTTCCCGCTCTTTGCGAAGAGGCCCGGGTTTGCGTAAGAGGGACGGCGCGATGACCCCGACTACGATGGACCGATGGGTCTTTCGCTCGTCTCTGGACCGGCACACGCCGGCAAGGTCGCGCTGCTGCTCGATCGTTTCGTCGACGCTCTCGACCAGGATCCCTGGCTGATCGTCCCGAACCGGGTCGACGTCGATCGCGTCGAGCGGGAGCTCGCCGGGCGACGCGGGGCGCTTCTTGCGGGAACCGTCGGCACGTTCGACACGCTCTTTGCCGCTCTTGCGGGGAGCGATCAGCCACGCCGGGTCCTCGGAGACGCGGGTCGAAGTCTGATCGTCAGACATCTCATCGGAGCGTCGACCCTCGACGCTTTCGGCCCGTCGTCACGCTTCGCGGGATTCACCGACTCTCTCGTCGGGGCGTTGACCGAGATCGAGGCGAACCTGCTCGATCACGACGATCTCAGTGGAGATCTCGCAGCACTCGCGCGCGAGTATGCGATCGAACTCGAGCGGCGCGGGGTTCACGATCGCGGCATGGTGCGGCGCCGCGCCGTCGCCCGACTCACGACGGACCTCGGCTCATGGAACGGAGCGCCGGTGTTCGCGTACGGCTTCGAGGATCTCACCGGCGCCGAGTGGCGTTTGATCGAGGCGCTCGCCGGACGCGCGGAGGTTCACGTCTCTTTACCCTACGAGCCGGGCCGCGCAGTGTTCGCGTCGCTGCAGCGCACGTCCGACGACCTCAGCGCGCTGGCATCAGGTCGGATCGTGGAGATGCCCGCCGGCTCGCAGACGTACCTTCCCGGTGGGATCGCACATCTCGAACGCCACGTCTTCGAGGATGGTCGCTCGCCCATCCCGCTCGATGGCTCGATCCGGTTCCTCGAAGGAGCGGGTCGTCGAGCCACGATGGAGTTACTCGCGGAGACGATCCTCGATCTCGTCCGGGGTGGAGTCGAGCCGGAGGACATTGCCGTTGTGTGTCCGTCGATCGAGCGTTCGCGAGCGTCGATCGAGACCGCGTTCGGCACGCTCGGCGTGCCGTTCGCAATCGAGGGCCGCACGAGACTGGGTACGACGGCCTTCGGTCAGTCGCTCCTGTCATTGCTCCGGTTTGCCTGGAGCAACGGGACGCGCAGAGACCTCTTCGCCTTTCTCCGCACCCCGTACGGAGGCCTCGGCCGATCCGACGTCGACTTTCTCGAGGGCCGTCTCCGTGGCCGGGCCGTGCTCAGGGGTGACCGGACGATCGAGGAGACGACGAAGCTGCGGACGGGCCGTCCTCTGCCGATCCTCGATGTCCTCGCTGCGGAGGTCGACCCGCTGGACGGAGTCGGCTCGGCGGTGGAGACGATGCTGCGCAATGCCTTCGGGCTCGGCGCTCCTCCCACGACGACGGCGGCACGGCGCGACCTCCGCGCCGCGGACGCCGCCCGCGACGTGATCGGCGAGCTCCGGCAGCTCAACGAGGCCGGCGCCACGGTCGCAGCTGACGACATTCTCACGGCCCTCGATCGCGCAACGGTACGCGGCGATGGAGCTGGCGCCCCCGGACGGGTTGCCGTTCTCGATCTGGCCCGCGTTCGGACACGGACCTTCGAAGTGGTGTTCGTGATCGGCCTCGAGC
>JAYTJO010000412.1:0-3379 GCA_043730975.1 Thermoleophilia bacterium
CCCCGGTTGACCGGTCTACTCTCATCGCCCTCCGCGTGGAACGCGATCCCGCGGAGGTCGTTGCGGAGCTGCTCGAATCGGGCGTGCACGTTCGCGAGATTCCGGGCTCCGGCCTCATCCGTGTCTCCTGCGGCTGGTGGACATCGGACGGAGATCTCGACCGACTCATCGCTGCGCTCACCCTGTGAGGGAGGGAGCCTGCCCCTGTGGTGCCGTGCGTTTCTCGATCGACGGCCCGGTGCGTGACGTGCTGGTCTGCCACTGCAACTCCTGCGTCGCGGCAACCGGAGGCCCGTGGGCCGCATCGGCGGCGGCGCGCGAGGATCTCGTCGGCGTCGACGAAGGTGCACTCATCTGGGGGCGCGCCGCGATCTCCGAATCCGACGCAAGCCGCGGGTCGTGTCGATCGTGCGGGACGGTGATCTTCTGGGATGCTCCGGGGCGGGCGACCGTGTCGTTCGCGGTCGACACACTCTCGGATCGATCGAACCTCGGGGTTGCCGGAAACATCTGGGTGGACGAGGGAGCTTCTACCGCTGCCGGCCCGACCTATTCCGAAGGTCTGCCGGAGTCGGTCGTCGTGCCCTGGCGGAACTGAGCTCGGGCTACGGGGCAGACGTCGGCAGGCCGAGCTCGCCGGCGATCGGCTGCAGCGCGCTGACAACGTTCGCGATGTGCTGATCGAGCTCGATTCCGAGCAGCTCGGCACCGGCGTAGACCTCATCTCGATGGACTCCCGCAGCGAAGGACGGCTGCTTCAGCTTCTTCCGCACCGATTTCGGCTCCAGGCCCTCGAGGCCCGTCGGCCGGACGAGCCCGCACGCGTGAATGAAGCCGGAGAGTTCGTCACAGGCGAACAACGTCCTCTTGAGCGGCGTGTCACGCGGCATCGCGAGATGCTCGGCGTGGGAGAGCACCGCCTCGATCACGATCTCCGGATATCCCTCCTCACGGAGAATCGGGGCGCCATCCTGCGGATGCTTGTCGAGCGTGGGGTGGACCTCGTAGTCGAAGTCGTGGAGCAGGGCGGTGCAGCCCCACAGCTCCTCGTCCTGATCGAGGTGCCGCGCGTACCACCGCGTGGACGCTTCGACTGCGAGCGCATGCCGGAGCAAAGACTCACTCGTCGTGTAGCGCGTCAGCGTTGCCCACGCATTATCTCGGGTGACCTCCACGGCACGGGTACGATAGCGCCCGCCTCATGCAGTCGTTTGTCATCCAGGGCGGTCGCCCCCTCTCCGGCACGATCCGCGCGTCCGGGAATAAAAACGGCGCTCTGCCGATCCTTGCCGCGACCGTGCTCGCCTCCGATGAGGTGCTGCTCTCGAACCTCCCGCGCATCCGGGACGTCGAGGTGATGGTCGAACTGCTCGTCGACCTGGGAGCTGACGCCGCGTGGACGGGGCCAAACGAGGTGCGCGTCGACAGCTCTGGCGTCTCGAAGACCGAGCTCGACCCCGATCTCTGCCGCGAGATCCGCGCGTCGTTCTTGCTTGCCGGGCCGCTGCTCGCCCGATTCGGCCGGGCCGTCGTGCCGCCACCAGGGGGCGACGTGATCGGGCGCCGCAGGCTCGACACCCACATCCACGCCTTCGCCGAACTGGGTGTGACAATGGAGATCAACGGCGCCTACGATCTCCGCGCCGACAAGCTGGTCGGCAAGCGGATGTACCTCGACGAAGCCTCCGTGATGGGGACCGAGAACGCGATCATGGCCGCGGTGCTGGCCGAGGGCGAGACGATCGTCGGGCACGCCGCGTGCGAGCCTCATATTCAGGATCTCTGCCGTTTCCTCGTCAGCCTCGGTGCCGAGATCGAGGGGATCGGCTCGAACGTGCTCCGAATCCAGGGCGTGGAGCGGCTCGGGGGCGGCTCGTACCGCATCGGACCCGAGCACATCGAGGTAGCAAGCTTCGCGGTGCTCGCCGCGGTCACAGGCGGTGACCTCACGATCGAGGAGGTTCAACCCGACGACCTGATCGCGATCATTCCGGCCTTCCGGAAGCTCGGGATCGAGTTCGAAGTCGGTACCTCGACGCTGCGCGTACGACCGGGTCAGAAGCTCGCCGTCGTGGATGATCTGGGCGGGCAGATTCCGAAGCTCGAGAGCGGCATCTGGCCCGCGTTCCCTGCCGACCTCACCTCGATTGCCGTCGTCGCGGCAACGCAATCCGCCGGCACCGTGCTCGTCTTCGAGAAGATGTTCGAGAGTCGCCTCTTCTTCGTCGACAAGCTCGTATCGATGGGGGCGCGGATCATTCTCTGCGACCCGCATCGCGCGGTGGTCACCGGGCCCGCGAAGCTCTTCGGCCAGCGACTCGAGAGTCCCGATATCCGCGCCGGCATGGCCATGGTGATCGCTGCGCTGTGCGCCGAGGGCCAGTCGAGCATCGGCAACATCAGACAGATCGACCGTGGCTACGAGCGGATCGACGAACGCCTCCGTGCACTTGGCGCCGAGATCGTGCGCGAGGAGCTGTGAGCGGCGCCCGGATCACCCCGGGAATCGGCCTGGCCAACGTGGCAACGGGCGTGCCACTCCTCGACCACCTCCTCACCGAGCTCGCGACTGCGGGGCGATTCGATCTCTCGCTCGAGATCGACCCCGGGGAGCCGACTGCCGAGGTCGACGCAGCAGGCGCCACTGTGGGACAGGCTATCGCTCCGCTCCTCCGCGCCGGAGCCCACGGCAGCGGCGTGATGCTGTCGGCGGAGGCGCTCGCAATGGTCGTCATCGAATCGTCGGGTTCAGCGCTTGTCACATCGAATGCGGATCTCACCGGCGCCGGTGGTCTTGGCACCGATATCGCGGCCCGCTTTCTGACCGCACTCACCGATACCGCCAGCTTGACGCTCCACGTGCGGCTCATCGAGGGTGAGGACACGGATCACGTACTCGAGGCAATCTTCAAGGCGCTCGGCGTTGCACTCGCCGACGCGCTCAACTCGTAGATGGAGGCACACGATGGAAAAGACCGTCATTCGCACCGAGAACGCTCCCGCACCGTTTCAGGGTGCACCGTACAACCAGGCGATTCGCGTCGGCGACCTCGTCTTTGTCGCGGGACAGCTCGGCCTCGAGCCGGGTTCGTCCACGATCGAGGGTGACATCACGGCTCAGACCGATCAGGTGCTGCGGAACCTGACAGCGATTCTCGAGGAGTCAGGTAGCTCGCTCGCGAACCTCGTCAAGACGAGCGTCTTCCTTCAGGATCTCGGTGACTTCGCTGCAATGAACGATGTGTACGCACGTTATGTGGGCGATCGTCCGCCGGCCCGCTCGACCTTCGAGGTCTCCCGCCTGCCGTCGGGCGCGCTCGTCGAGATCGAGGCAGTCGCACACGTGTAAGGACGAGGTCCCCGCGCCGATCGCGCGTGG
>JAYTJO010000413.1:0-1552 GCA_043730975.1 Thermoleophilia bacterium
TCGAGGTCGTCGTCGAGCGGTTCGACCCGTTCAAGGGTCGTGTCCGCGTCGCGCGCGAGCGGGGCCAGCTGCCGGGAGAGTCCGTCGACATCGTGGGTCTCGACGACAACGGACCGCCCGTCCAAGCGGACCGATTCGACGACCCCTGCGCCGATCAGCCCCTGTGCGATCGCCGTCGCATTGTCTGCTTCGATTCGGATGGTGCGCGGGCGATCGGCGAGCAGGTTGCGGATCGCCGCGGTCCGGCCCTCGGCAACGAGGCGGCCGTTGACGAGCACGAGCACCGCGTCAGCCATCCGCTCGACCTCGTGCAGGACGTGGGATGAGACGAGCACCGAGCGCCCCTGCGCCCCTAGGCGACGGACGAGCTCGACCGTGTGGGCGCGTTGGGCCGGGTCGAGACCATTCAACGGCTCGTCGAGGAGGAGCACCTCGGGCTCGTGGACGAGCGCCGCGGCGAGCTTCGTGCGCTGGCGCATGCCCTTCGAAAAGCCGCCGACCTTGCGTGCGGCGACATCGGTCAGCTCGACGGTTGCAAGCGCCCGATCCGCGGCGGCGCCGGGGTCGCTCACTCCGCGCAGCTCGGCCATGAGCGCGACAAAACCGTGAGGTGTGAGGAAGGGCCAGATCGCGTCGGAGTCAGTCACGACGCCGATGCGGCGATGCAACGCGCGGTCGGTGGCGGGGTCGGCCCCGAGCACCCGAACCGTGCCAGCGCTCGGCCGCGCAAAGCCGGCGAGCAGCTTCAGTGCAGTGGACTTTCCGGCGCCGTTGTGGCCAAGGAGCCCGGTCACGCCCGAGTCCGGCGCGAAGGTCACCTCGGCGACGGCGACGGTGTCGCCGTACCATTTCGAGACGCCGCCGAATGAGAGGGCGGGCGCGGTCATCCGGAGATGGTTGATTCGGAATTGCGGTGTTGGGATCTGCTGAGCGAGACCGAGCAAGTCCAGGACGCCGTGTCAGCCCGCATATCGGGAATATGTGGGCGACCAAGGACGCCGGATTGCGACGCGTCGCAGCCAGCAGATCCCCGCAGCAATTTGGAATCAAGCATCTAGTCCTCGCTCGTTCGGTAGCGCCACACCAGGACGGCCAGGCTTGCGACGATGACAAGGACGTACACGGCGGACCAAGCGCCGAACGTGGTGACTTCTTCGTTTCGGATGAGCCCGTTCGGAAACTGCCGGTCGTACATCGCGATCGGCACCTGCAGGAGGTTGAGCGCTCCTGCTGAGTCCCGAAGCTGCTCGACCTCTCCAAGCGCGCCGGCGAGGGTAGCGCTGCCGATGACGGTCGCCACGAGGCCGGTGACGGCAAAGGCGACCCGACCCGTGAGCGACGCGAGCGCGAGCCCGAACGGAGCCCAGAAAAGTGACATCAGGGTGCCGCCGATCAGGATGCGACCGATGTCGGCAAAATGGTTCTGGAGATAGCCCAGGGGGTGCTGCGCGAACAGCACGTTGCCGAGGAAGAGCGTGAGGACCGGCACGGTCACGACAAAACCGATCAAGCAGAATGCGGCGAGTAGCTTGGCCGCGAGGTACTCCCAACG
>JAYTJO010000414.1:0-2345 GCA_043730975.1 Thermoleophilia bacterium
CGAGCTCCGCCAGTCCTAGAGGCTTGATGCGCATTGGAAGCACGTCTGGATGTGGCCCTGCACGCTGCGGATCGCGTCCGCCGAGGGCGGCATCAAGGCATGGAGCCGTGACGCCGCCCTCGGCGAACACGCTCCTTGGTGCAGAACCACCCCAAACGCACTTCCAATGCGCATCAAGCCTCTAGCTCTCGTCGCCCGGGTAGCGTGGCGAACGTGCGCCCCACCGGTCTCCTGATCGTCCCCCTGTTCGCCGTGTTCCTTGCGGGCTGTAGCTCCGAGTCGCCACGCCAGGCAGGTGCGAGAACGGCCGTGGAGGAGTCCCTCTCAGCCGAGTACGACCGCGGTCGGACCAGGTGCACAGAGAACTCGTCGACGTGGCTTATCGAGCGCGAGGCAACAGTCTTCATCTGCGCTGCGGAACGGAACGACGGGGACTGCGACTGGTATCGGGCGACGCTCAAGAACGCGGGCTGGGAGGTCGTGCTCGACACTCCCAGAGCGGGGTGCGTGTTCCCTTTCTGAGCCAGGCTGAGGCCCGCGTCGTCACACACGCGACACACACCTGGCACGAACACGTTCCGGTTCGAGCGATATTCTCGGCGAGATGAGATCTCCGAGCGGACAGAGGCTGCTGCGGTACGACCGTCGTCTCGGGGTTCGCTTCGTCGCGGGTGCCGATGAGGCTGGGAGGGGCTCTCTGGCCGGCCCGCTCGTGGTTGCGGGAGTGCTCTTCGACTACGCATCGCTCCACGGCCACCGTACGCGTCCGCTTGCACTACTGAACGACTCGAAACAGGTCGACCCCGAAATCCGTGAGACGCTGCTCCGAGCCGTGCTCGACGCGGCAGCGCACGTGTCGGTACGAGTCATCCCGGCCTGCGACATAGACCGGCACGGACTGCATCGCTCGAATCTCAACGGACTCCGCGATGTCCTCGCTGACCTCGCAGCGCGAGCCGAGGTGTGCCTCGTCGACGGCTTCCGGCTCGGACCGCTGGCGCCGCCGCACAGCGCCGTTGTCAACGGCGATACACGCAGCGCCGCGATCGCTGCTGCGTCGATCGTCGCCAAGGTCACGAGAGATCGCATCATGCGTCGGCTCGACGCCCTGCATCCGAGGTACGGCTTCTCGCGGCATGTCGGCTACATCACTCCGTTCCACTCGGCAGCTGTCCGTCAGCACGGACCGTGCGACCAGCATCGGCTTTCGTACGCGGCGAAGTGCTACGTGCCGGTCGGGCTCGAGCCCGCGGCGTGAACACGGGAGAGCGCCGTGCGCTCTGGCACTACCGGGTGCGCGGGTACCGCATCATCGGAAAGAACGTGCGGGCGGGTCGGAACGAGCTCGATCTGATCGTCCGCCGGGGACGCGAGCTGACGTTCGTCGAGGTGAAGGAGCGGCGCGGCACCGGTTTCGGGGGAGCAATCGGGGCAGTGGATGCCGAGAAGCGGCGGCGCGTGCGCCGCGCTGCGCAGGTCTGGCTCTCGCGGAACCCGCAGGCGGCCGACGTCCGGATCGGGTTCGAGGTCGTCGCCGTCGACCAGGGGCGATTGACGCGCGTTCCGGCCACTCTGACGGAGGGCTAGTGCGGTGTCTCACACCGTTGCACCTGTTTGCCCCTGAGGCCGGTGGTCGTCGTGCCCGCTCCCGGGAGAGGCTGCGCCATCTCCCCTACGGGGCTACGGGTGGAACGTTTGGGGACGGCGCACCAGAACAGGTTTGAGCGAGGAGTCAGGCTCGTCGCGGCGAAGCGACTGTCGTGGCCGCCACTCAGGAAGCGCTCTATCGCACGCACGATCTCGAGCTGTCCTGGTCGGAGGCGTCGCTCCCCGAGCGCGAGCGGACGAAGCACGTTCACCGCCTCCACCCGTATCTCGGCAAGTTCATCCCGCAACTCGTGGAGACATTGCTCGAACGGCATGTTCCGGTAGGTGGGCGGGTTCTTGACCCCTTTGCCGGCTCGGGCACGACGCTCGTGCAGGCGCTCGAGTCGGGGTACGACGCCACGGGTGTCGACATCGCCGGTTTCAATGCGCTCCTTGCACGCGTGAAGACGCGCCCCTACAACCTCGATGCGGTACGTCGCGACCTCCTCTGGGCCCACTCCGAGGTGGAGTCGTTCGAGCCCCGGGGTCGCTACCCGCGCTCGGCGACGGCCTACGTGCGCAGCTGGTACGCCCCGACGGCTGCGGAGGAGCTCCTCCACTTCCGAGGACTCGTCGACCAGGTCGGCTCGACCGACGTTCTTCGCGTCGTTCTGGCCCGCTCCGCCCGTTCGGCGCGCCGGACGGCGCATTTCGACCTCGAGTTCCCACGTGAGCCTCAGCTCGAACCGTACTGGTGC
>JAYTJO010000415.1:0-5644 GCA_043730975.1 Thermoleophilia bacterium
CAACGGCTCGTCGGGAATCGCCGTCGGAATGGCGACCAACATGCCGCCGCACAACCTCGGCGAGGCGATCGACGCAGTCGTCCAGTTGATCGACAAGCCCGAGGCGAACGTCGAGGATCTGATGAAGCATCTTCACGGCCCGGACTTCCCGACGGGCGCGATCGTCGTCGGCCGCTCCGGGATCCGCGATGCCTACCGCACTGGCCGCGGGCGCATCATCATGCGCGCGCGCGCTCACATCGAGGAGCTGCGCGGCGGCAAGAGCGCAATCATCGTCACGGAACTGCCGTACGGCGTGAAGAAGGGCGGGGACAGCGGCGTGATCAAGAAGATCGCAGATCTGGTTCACGAGAAGGTGATCACCGAGGTCTCCGATCTCGCCGATCATTCGGATCGCTCGGGGATGCGTATCCAGATCGAGCTCAAGCGGGACGCGATCCCACAGGTTGCGCTGAACAAGCTCTTCAAGCACACGGCGCTCCAGTCGACGTTCGGCTACAACGCCGTGGCGCTCGCAGACGGGGTGCCGCGGGTGATGTCGCTACTCGAGATCGTGACGCATTACCTCGACTTCCAGCGCGAGGTCGTGATTCGTCGCTCCAAGTTCGAGCTCCGCCAGAACGAGAAGCGTGCCCACGTCCTCAAGGGGTACCTGATCGCTCTCGACAACCTCGACGCGGTGATCGTCCTGATCCGCGGCTCGGACGACACGGATGCTGCCCGGACCGGCCTCATGGACGATTTTGGTCTCTCGGAGATTCAGGCGCAGGCGATTCTCGACCTCCGTCTGGCGCGCCTCACGGGTCTTGCGCGCAAGGAGATCGAGGCCGAGTACGCCGATCTGCAGGAGCGCATCGCGGAGCTCCGGGCAATCCTCGGCGATCCTGCCCGGATCGATGCTCTTATTCGCGAGGAGTTGCTCGAGGTCAAGCAGACCTACGGCCGCACCGACGACCGCCGCACCGAGATCGTGATGGGTGAAGACTCGCTCGAGCTCGAGGACATGATCGCGGAGGAGGATATGGTCATCGCGATCACGCGGTCGGGCTACATCAAGCGACTTCCGGTCACGACGTACCGCGAGCAGCGACGGGGCGGAATCGGCGTCATGGGGATGGACATGAAGGAAGAGGACTACATCGAGCACCTCTTCGTCGCCTCGACGCACGACTACATCCTGTTCTTCACGAGCGTCGGCAAGGTCTACCGGCTCAAGGTCCACGAGCTACCGCTCGGCTCCCGCCAGTCGAAGGGCCGCGCGATCGTAAACCTGCTCCCGTTCCGCCAGGACGAGCTTGTCCGCGCGGTGATCGCGACCCGCGACTACAAGGAGTCGAAGTTCCTCGTCTTCGCGACGAAGAAGGGTGTGATCAAGAAGACGGCGTTCCTCGAGTACAACACGCCGCTTAAGGCCGACGGGATCATCGCTCTGAAGATGCGCGAGAACGACGAGCTGATCGGTGTCCGACTCTCCGACGGCGACAACGATATCCTCATGGTCTCCCGTATGGGTCAGGCTGTTCGCTTCCACGAACGCGACGTGCGGTCGATGGGCCGTCCTGCGTCGGGTGTCGCAGGGATGAAGCTGCGCGGTGACGACGAGGTGATCGAGGTCGATATCGCCGAAGACGACGCCGACCTCCTCGTCGTGACGGAGAACGGCTGGGGGAAGAGGACCCGCGTCTCCGAGTACCCGGTCAAGGGCCGCGGCACGATGGGCGTCAAGACGGCCCAGCTCGTTGCGGGCAAGGGTCGCCTCGCCGGAGCAAGGATCGTTCGCGAGGGCTACCAGGTGATGCTGATCTCGGACGCCGGCACCGTGATCCGGATGGCGGTCGACGGGATCAAGCGCTCCGGTCGAGCCACGCAGGGCGTGATCGTTACCCGCCTGCGCGACGGCGAGCACGTCTCGACGCTCGCTCCGGTCGTGGGGTCGGACGACGACGAGACGGAGTTGGTCAAGGCGACCTCGACTGCGCCCGTTAGCGGTGACTCCGATGATGCGGACGGTGACCTGACCGACGGCGCCGATGGCCCGGACAACCTCGACTTCGACCCGACGGACGACGCTGACGGCGAGGCATAGGAACGGGTCGTGCCGTCCGAGATATCACCGCCGGCGAGGGCTGCCTTCGAGATCGCGGCCACGCTGGCCTACCGACGCGCCGAGCGTGAGCGCGCGGGCGGGGTGATGGAATGATGACGCCGCTGGACCCTACGTTTCGGATCCGGCCAGCTTCGAGAGCGCTGTGAGCAGGTCGATCGGAATCGGAAAGACGATCGTCGAGTTGTTGTTCGAGCCGATCTCGAGGAGCGTTTGCAGGTAGCGGAGCTGCACCGTGATCGGCTCCTGCGCCATCACCGCTGCGGCGTCCTTCAACCGCTCGGACGCCTGATACTCACCCTCGGCCGAGATCACCTTGGCGCGCCGCTCGCGCTCGGCTTCGGCCTGGCGCGCCATCGCGCGTTGCATGTCGCTCGGGATCTCGACGTCCTTGACCTCGACCACCGACACCTTGATGCCCCAGGGCGACGTTGCGTCATCGATGATCGTCTGCAGGATGCTGTTGATCTTGTCGCGCTCTGACAGCAGCTCGTCGAGCACGTGCTGACCGAGTACCGATCGCAACGTCGTCTGTGCGATCTGTGAGGTTGCATTCATGTAGTTCTCGACCTGGACAATCGCCGCTTTCGGTTCGACGATCCGGAAGTAGGCGACGGCGTTGACTCGCACGGGCACGTTGTCCTTCGTGATTACTTCCTGCGGCGGGACGTTGAGCGTCACCGTTCGGAGCTCGACCTTCTCCATCTTGTCGACGAACGGGATCAGGAAGAAGAGCCCTGGGCCCTTGGGCTCGGGCAGGAGACGCCCGAGCCGGAAGATGACACCTCGCTCGTACTCCCGCGCGATCTTCACGGTGGCAGAGAGGAGGATCAGCAGAAGAATGACCAAAGCGGCGCCGACAATAAGAGCGATGTTCACGGGATGTCCCTTCGGAGGGCGGAGATTGCGATCGGGAGCGACCCGGCGATGACCGAGCCGCGAACAGGAAGTTCCCGCAAATACGGCGATCCCACGACGGTAAGGATTCTATCAGGGTCACGTCGAATTCCTTGTGGAGGGCGACTTTCTCAGCCACCCTGAACCTGCCGTGAAGCTTCTCGCCGCCGCCATCACTACTATCGCTGCGCTCGCGGTACCGGCCGTCGGGTCGGCGGGCCTCGCCTCGATCTCCTTCCGCTCGCTTCCTGCCACCGACACGCGAGACCCGGTGATTACCGCCAAGCGCTTCGATCTTGTGGGCCTTCGTTGGCGCGGCTCTGGCTCCGTGCGGTTCAAGGTGCGCGCGGTCGACGGCACGTGGGGCCGCTGGCTCGACGGCATCGTCGAGGGGGACGACCTGCCCGATCTCGGCACGCGCGAGAACATCATCTCCGGCGGCTGGAGACTCGGGAATCCCACCTGGGTCGGGCCGGCGACCGCGATCCGAACCAGAATCACGGGTCGCGTTACCGATCTCCGGGCGTCGTTTGTCCGCAGTCCCGAACAGATGATCCCGCTGCGGGCGCTAACGATCGCGGGTGCCCCGGCGATCGTTCCAAGGAGCGCGTGGGGAGCGGACGAGTCGATCCGCCGCGGTAGCCCCGACTATGCGTCGAGCGTTCGGTTCGCGATCGTTCACCACACGGCAGGACCGAACGACTACTCACCCTCGCAGGCGGCCGCGATTATGCGCGGCATCCAGACCTACCACGTGAAGTCGAACGGCTGGAACGACATCGGCTACAACTTTCTCGTCGACCGCTATGGCACCGTCTACGAGGGACGATACGGTGGCATCGACCGTAACGTGATCGGCGCTCACGCCCGTGGCTTCAACACCGGATCCGTTGGCGCTGCGGTCATTGGCACCTTTGGCTCGACCGCGATCCCGGCCGCTGCCTCGCGGTCACTCGAGAAGCTCCTTGCGTGGAGGCTCGACCTTGCTCACGTCGATCCCCAGGCTGCGGTCACCGTTGTCTCTGGCGGGAGCGAGCGGTACCTCCCCGGGGTTCCCGTGACGCTGCGCGCCGTCTCTGGCCACCGTGATACCGGGCAGACGAGTTGCCCCGGGGACCTCCTCTACGCACAGCTCGGCAGTATCGCGGACAGGACGCTTGTGCTCGGCTTGCCCAAGGTCTTCGATCCCGTTGTGGCCGGCGGACTCGGGGGTCCAGTGCGTTTCCGCGCCCGTCTCTCGTCAGCCCTTCCCTGGCGGGTCGCCGTCGTGGATGCGCTCGGGGCCGAGATCGGTTCGGGGACGGGGAAGGGTCAGGCGGTGGACTGGACCTGGGATGCGTCACTCGTCGGCGGGATGGGGATCCGCTGGAGAATCGAGGTCGCGGGCGCGACCCCGGTGACCGGGAGCTTCGGCAAGCCGACGACGGGCGGGCCGCTCGCGATCTCGGATGTGGTTGCGGATCCGACCACGATCAGTCCGAATGACGATGGATTCGCCGATACCACGACGATCACGTACACGACGTCGGCTACCGCCACCGTGTCGGCACTGCTGCTCGACTCGGCCGGGGTCGACCTGGCAGACCTCGTCCCGGTGGCCAGTCAGCCTCCGGGTCTCCACACCTTCATGTTCGACGGCCTCGAGCAGCCCGACGGCATCTACCGGATCGCTCTCACCGCAACCGACTCGCGAGGGGCGAGTGTCACTGCGGAGCTCGAGATCGTTCTCACGAGGACGCTTGGTTCGCCGACGCTCTCGCCTGCTGTCTTCTCGCCGAACGGCGACGGGAAGGGAGACGAGCTCAGGGTGGGGTTCGTTCTCGGCGGTCCGGCCACGGTTCGCGTGCGCGTGTTCCGCGACGGCAAGTGGGTCGCGACGCTCGCGAACAGCGCCTTTGCCGCCGGGACGCAGACGATCGCGTGGGACGGTACCAAGAGGGTCGGCGTCGCGCTGGACGGCCCGTACACGACGGTGATCGAGGCGACCGATACCGTCGGCACGGGAACGGCCACACTGCCATTTCTCCGCGACGCAAACCCACCGAAGCTTCGGCTCGCCTCCCGGCCGGCTCGGCTCTGGGTCTCGGAGGCGGCGGCGGTGACCGTTCGCGTCAACGGCGCGGCACGCCGGCTCGAGGCGCGCGGGCCCGGCTACCTGGCACTCACTGGCGTCAAGCGGGTGAGGTCACTCGTCGCGGTTGCCCGTGACGCCGCCGGGAATCGAAGCGCCCCCCTCCGTTACCCGTAGGGGAGATGGGCCTGGATCGGCCCCTCGGTCAGTAGACTCGCTGGGTGCATCTGTCTCGGCGTTCACGCAGTCGAATCGGGGCTTCGCTTCGGCCGGAGCCCCAGCTTGCCTATGGCAGACTCAGCGACCCGATCCTCGTAAAACGTGCGAAGGACGGTGACACGCGAGCCCTGGAGGCGCTGTGCGAGCGTCACGCCCCCCGGGTGGATCGCCTCTCCCGCCACGTGCTCGGTGACTCGGAGGACGCGCGAGACGCCGCCCAGGAGGCCCTGGCCAAGCTCTGCGTCAAGCTGGGCCAGTTCCGCGGTGAGGCGGCGTTCTCCACCTGGCTTCATCGGCTGACGCTGAACGCGTGTCGCGACGTCGCGCTCAGGCGCGCCTCCCGCCGACACGAT
>JAYTJO010000416.1:0-1620 GCA_043730975.1 Thermoleophilia bacterium
AACGGCGACTACATCCTCTCGCTGTTCGAGGAGCTGTTGCAGCCGCTCGTCGTGACGCTGCACACGGTGCTGTCGCAGCCGACCAACCATCAGGCGAAGGTACTTGCTGCGGTGTGCAGTCAGGCCGAGCTCGTGATCGTCATGACGGACACGGCCCGGCGCCTCCTCGTCGATGGCGGCGCCTGCCCTGAAAGCAAGGTTCGTGTCGTGCCACACGGTGCGCCGACGGTGATCGCCGAGCGCGCCGACGCCTTTGCGTTGGCTCACGCGGCAGGTGGCGGCGTGGCAACCTCCACGAAGTACGGCGCCGACGGACAACGGTTTCTGCTCTCGACGTTCGGACTGATCTCCGCCGGGAAAGGCTTGGAGACGGCTATCGCGGCGTTGCCGGCGATCGTGGAACGCCATCCGGAGGTGCTCTACGTGATCGCCGGGCGCACGCATCCCGACATCGCGCACCGCGAGGGCGAGCGCTATCGGCTGACGCTCGAGCAAGCGGTGCTCGATCTGGGACTCGAGGACCACGTGGAGTTCGACGACCGCTTCCTCAACATCGAGGAGATCGCGGACCTCCTCGCCGAGACCGACGTCTTCGTGACTCCCTACCGGGAGCGCGAGCAGATCTCGTCGGGTGCGCTCACGTTCGGCCTCGCCGCCGGCTGCGGCGTCGTGTCGACTCCCTACTGGTATGCACAGGACATGCTCGGCACGGGTGCCGGCACGATCGTGCCGTTTGCCGATCCGGCTGCGCTCGCCGAAGCCGTCTGCCGCTACATCGAGCAGCCGAAGCAGCTTGCGTCTGCGCGCGCGGAGGCTCGGCGGATCGGGGCGCAGCTGGGGTGGCCGTCGGTCGCGAAGGCAACGGCGGCTGTGTTGCAGGAGGCGGTCGACATCGCGCCGCGTCGCCGCCGATCGGTGGCCAGCATCGATCAACGGCTCGTGAGCATGCGGACTGACCATCTGCTCACGCTCGTCGACGATGTCGGGATCGTGCAGCACGCGCACGGCGTGATCCCGAACCGCCAGAGCGGGTACTGCGTCGATGACGTCGCCCGCCTCTCGACGGTGGCTCTCGATCTCGCCCGCCACGGCAATGAGCAGGTCTGGACGTCGATTCTCTATCGCTCGCTTGCGTTCCTGGAGGACGCGACCGACCCGCAGACCGGAATGCGCAACTTCATGGGCTATGACCGCCACTGGCTCGACGAGCCCCATATCGGCGACCACGTCGGCCGCTCGATCTGGGCGCTCGGCGAGATCCTCTCGACTGCGTGGGTCCCCGCCGTCGCCGGCCCGACCGAGCGGCTCCTCAATACGATCGTCCATATGCTCCCCGAAGAGGTCTCGCTCCGCACAGGCGCCTACGCCGCCCTTGGCCTCGCGCACCTGGACACCGACAGGCGGAACCCCGAAGCCAAGCAGCTGCTGGAACGCGTCATGGAGCAGCTATCGGCGGCCTGCACCGCAAACGCCGGGGAGGGCTGGTTGTGGTTCGAAGATGCCCTCACCTACGACAACGCTCGGCTCCCCCAGGCGCTTATCGTTGGCGGCGCCACCCTCGGCCGAGACGATCTGACCGAGACAGGGCTTGACGCGCTGCGCTGGCTCGGTGACGAGTCC